>JBDRAP010000115.1:0-9245 GCA_043823615.1 bacterium | reverse complement strand
CAATCCTGCATGAAGATGTGGCATATACTGTGCAATCTCATCAAGCATTACCTGTGCCTTAGAAATAAACATCCCTGAATTCCACAGGTATTCTTTTGACTCTACATATTCTTTAGCCACATCAAGCCCTGGTTTTTCTACAAACCTTTGTACCTCAAATACTTGTATCCCTTCATGGTCACAGACAAGGCTTCCCTGCTGAATATATCCATATCCAGTGGCAGGATAGGATGGTTTGATTCCAATAAGACAGATCTTGTTGTGAGTTGTTGCATGGGCTATTGCCTTAAGAAGATGCTGACGGTAGGCGTCTTCATCCTGATAATAATGGTCTGCTGTTTCTAATAAAACAATTGCATCAGGGTCCTTATGTAAAAGATGGATCATGCTCAAGCCAATACATGGGGCAGTATTTCTGGCAACAGGCTCAAGGATAAATCCAATATCAGGCAGATCCTGCTTAATGGATTCATAGAGATGATTGCCTGTGGCAACATAAAACTTATCCCTTTCGATGATTGGGCTCAATCTGTCCACTGTTTCCTGAATCATAGACTTATGGCAGGTAATGTGCAGGCACTGTTTTGGAATAGACCGGCGGCTCACAGGCCAAAACCTTGTCCCGCTTCCACCAGCCATGATAACTGCATATAAAGACATTGGGTATGCTGCTCCTTGTAGTTTTGTAAGCGTTCAGGCAATAGGATGTCAGGGTGTTATTCCTCCAAGTATATGCAATCTGATAAATAACTTGACATAATATAGTACACGGATTAGACAGATTTGCACGAATTAAGATGTAGGAGAATATGTGTTTATCCGTCTCATCAGTGTCATCCGTGTACTATTTGTCTAATGTCAATTATTTTATTGGATTCCATATATCTCAGAATCACTTATATTAATACCCAGTGGTTTGCAGTACCCATTTCATGATAATATCTGCATAGGTAACGGACATCCTGCAAAATCGCTCGTTATTACTCGCATGTTTTTCCATTTCTGCAGCATACTTTGCTGCTACAACAACATCATCAGGTATTTGGGTTATATTTTTTAATTCATGAATAAGGCTGGCAATGCTTGTCTTGGTAAAGTTCTTTCCATAATATTCTATGATCGCCTTTAGTCCAAATTCTATAGAATTTCTGGCATGTCCAAAAGCCCACTCATAGTTCTTAGACTCAATGCTTGTCCGTGCTGCTTCAAGGGCTGCTTCTGCGTGATCAATAAGTTCGCTGGTTTTTGTCATCTTTTTTTCCTCCTGGTTCCTTGCAAATAAACTCCATACCCGCCTCAATAAGCCCGTGGAGTCTCTCCTTGCTTGCTGTTTCTGCATACATTCGAATCAATGGCTCTGTAGCAGATTGTCTGATTAATATCCAGCTTCCATCCTCCATAAAGAATTTATTGTTTTCGATTTTTGTCACCTGCAAATCACCCAACCTTTTTGGTGGATGATGCTGTAGTGTTTCTGACAGGGCATCCATTTCCTCTTTTGAAAGACAAATATCCATGCGTTTGGTAAAAAAGTATCCAAATTCTTCATACAATCCCTGAAGAATATTCTGAATACTCTTCCTGAGCTTGTCAAGGGATTCAGATGCAAGCATCTCTGTGGTCAACAAGCATCCAAGTATACCATCTTTTTCAGGGATATGTCCGGCAATGGTCAACCCACCAGATTCCTCCCCACCAATGAGCATATTTTCATTTCTCATTATCTCGGCAACATTTCTAAAACCAACATTGGTCTGGCGGCAGGGAACATCATACTTTTTGGCAATAGCATCTACAAGATGAGTGGTTGTGATTGTTTTAACAACACCGCTGCCACCCTTTTTCCCACGGGTCTTAAGCATATAATAAACCAAAAGGGCAATCATCTGATTTGATGAGACATACTCGCCATCGCTATCAATTACACCAAACCTGTCAGCATCCCCATCAGTGGCAAGACCAAGATAAGAGTTGGATGATACTACCAATTGCGAAAGCTCCTGCAATGAATCCTCATTGGGATCCGGAGGCTTCCCGCCAAACAAGGGGTCGCGATTGGTATGCAGGGATACAATCCGGCATCCGGTATTAGTCAAAATATTACCAAGATATTCTATGGCACACCCAAACATGGGATCAATTGCCACAGATAACCCTGCTTTTCTGATTAGCTCCATATTGATAAGGGTTTTCAGGTGTTCAATGTAATTCTTTACAGGATCAATGGGTAGGATAGCACCAGATGCAATCCCTTGTTGATATGTTGTCCTTTTAATCATGGTCTTTGGCAGGGTATTTGCATGATGAGTAATCCATGCTGTTGCCTCTTTTGAGTCAGAGCCACCATGAGGGGCATTAAACTTTAAGCCATTATATATAGGAGGGTTATGGCTGGCAGTAATCATTATCCCGGCCGATGCCTGCCTCCTGACTATTTCATAAGCAATCACCGGTGTAGGTGTTGGAACAGGTACAAAGAATACGGTTATTTGATTGCCGGCCATAACCTCTGCCACACACTTAGCAAACTCATCAGAGAGAAATCGGCAGTCATATCCTATGACAACACCTTGAGTTTGCCCCTGCTGTTTAAGATAATCAGCAATTGCCTGAGCAAGAAACAATATGTTATCAAAGGTAAATTCATTAGCAATTATTGCCCGCCAGCCTGATGGGCTTAAATTTATTCCTCGCAACGCTAATCCCCCTTATATCAACAATTCTAATTGTTAAATAATTGACACAATTGGATAGAGACAGAGGGCAACCACGGGGGGTTGCCCCTACGCAAACGAAGGCTGCGCATTCTGTCTTATGTCAACTTAATTAATGAATTGCATATATGACAAACTTGTGTAATAAAGGAGAAATGGTGAAAGTGGGGAAATGGGGAAGATTAATAGGAGTCAGAATTCAGGAATCAGAATATTCTTAAATTCTGTATCCTTCTGTCTTCTCCCCTGTTCTCCCCTTTCTCCATTTCTCCTTATCTTACACATTTCCCTTACTGCTTAATCCTTCCCACATATTCACCTATCAATGCCTCTGCCTTTTGAATGCTGCTACTTTCTGCATACAGATGAAAGCTCGCCTCATCCGGGTCAGGTAAAAGCAATATCCAATCCTGTCCATGATGGATCTTTACCCCATCTATCAGCTCTACAGTTTTTTCTGTTGTTTCTTCAATCAATTGTCTCATCACTGTTCCCTTCATCTCCCATGAACAATGAACCTTTTGATGGCTGACAAAAAATGGTGGAACACTTTCCGCAATACATCCAAGGCTTTTGCCTGTTTTAGACAATAATTCAAGTATCTTTACTACAGCAAACATCCCATCAAATATCTGACGGAATTGGGGAAAGATAAAACCGCCATCTCCATCACCCACTAAAAATGGCTCTTTTTCCTCGCATATGCCCCTGTCGGTTATTTTTGTTCTTTTTACCCTGTCTGGAAGTATCTGATCAATGATGCGCGTAGTATTTATTGGTGTTCCCACTGTTGCCTCAGGTAAGATTTGGGCAATCATCTGACATACAGCAGCAAAGGAGATCTCTGTTGGAAGAATATTGCCCTTTTCATCTACCAGAAACACCCTTTCTGCCTCCTGATCAAGAAGAAAACCAATATCTGCACCAAGGGTTTGTACAATATTAGAGAGTTGTTTTAGCGATTGATTCATCTTTGTTGGGCTGCTGATAAACTTTGTGGGATCAAGGTAGGCGTTTAAGGAGATGACATCTAATCCAAACTCTCCCAATATGGATGGGAATATGGTTGCAGCCGGACCAAAACAGTAATCTATAACTACTTTAAGATTCTTATTCAAATTAGGGCGATCTATGGCACGAAGGAATCCCTCGCGATAGCATTCTATTATCCTGTACGGAAACGAAAGAACCCCTGTTTCCTCTGTTTTTGCCCGTCTGAAATCCTCTCTGAAAAAGAGTTGCTCAATCCCCCTTTCCTTGGATACAGGAATATCGAGCCCTGATGCATTAAAAAATTTAATCTCCAGCATCCTTGGGTCATAGGATGCCCTTCTTACATGGATACCGCCCTGATCCCCCATGGTTCCTGCCTGATACCGGGCAACAGGCATGGGAAGTGCCCCCAAGTCCCAAACATTTGTGCCTACAGAGAGGATACCTGATATTAATGCCCGATTGATCATTCGTGAAACCTTATGGGAATCACGACTGGTTATCACTGTTGTATTGGGTGAAAAGCTTGCCCCGCAGGCAGCCCCAATCTTAGCAGCAAATTCCGGGGTAATCTCCATATTTGCCAAACCCACAACCCCACCTGTTCCAAACAGGGATCGTCCCCATTTTTCTCCCCAGATAAGGCTTGAGGAAAGGGTTGCCCCTGCCTCAACCTGCTTAAATGGCCAAACCTTAACATTTGCCCGCAAAACAGAACCCTCTCCAATATTACATCCATCAGATATCAAAGCCCCTTCCTTCAGAATGGCATTCCTTCCAATGGTAACATCGCTTGCCACTACATTCTCGTTCAGCTCACACCCAAGGGCGATAAATGTTTCATCCCAGATAATAGAGTTGGAGATATGGGAATTTCCTTCAACAATACAATTGTCTCCAATAACCGTATTTACTAATCTTGCCCCTTCACCAATCCGACAATCATTTCCAATAATTACACCATGTTCCAGAGACACATTATCTGATAATTCTGTCCCCTTTCCAATCCAAAGATTTTTATCCTTTTTTATACCATGAATATCTATTAAAACCTTGCTGGATAAAATGTCATAATGTGCCAGTCTGTATTCCTCTAAGTTCCCAATATCCCTCCAGTAACCAGAGGCAATATAGCCGCATAATGCCTCATTCTCCTCCAGTAATCTTGGAAAAAGATTCTTACTAAAATCAAACTCTTTATTCTCCGGCATATACTTAAATACTTCTGGTTCAAGAACATAAATTCCGGTATTGACTGTATCGGAAAACACCTCTCCCCAGCCCGGCTTTTCTAAAAATCTTTCAATCTTTCCCTCGGATGAAACAATAACAATGCCATACTGAAGTGGGTTTTTTACCCGAGTTAAGGTAATGGTGGCTAAGGCGCTCTTTTCCTGATGAAAATTGATAATATTTGAAAGGTTAAAATCTGTAAGCACATCACCGCTGATGATGATAAACGGCTCGTCCAGATATTCAGATGCATTTTTCACGCTGCCAGCAGTACCAAGGTCTTCTACAGCAGTCACATACTCTATGTTTACCCCAAACTTTTTCCCATTATCAAAGTAGTTTTGAATGATTTCAGGCTGATAATACAGAATAGCTACAATCTCAGTAATATGATGTGTCTTTAACAGCCGAACAATATGTTCCATAATAGGCCTGTTAGCCACAGGCACCATTGGTTTAGGAATATTGCATGTCAGCGGTCTCATTCTTGTACCAAACCCACCAGCCATAATTACTGCTTTCATATCTGCCTCCTTTAATTAATTGATAGTAACAGTTCAGTTAAACCGCAGAGGCGCAGAGACACAGAGAAAAACTTAAAGTTTATCAGACCTACGCTTGACGCTTGATTTCATCCCTTAAGGATAGAAATATTGAAAATTGATTAAATGGCTGCACCAAGAGAGTTTTTTCCTGTGTCTGATTAATTTCCATTCTCTGCGTCTCTGCGTCTCTGCGGTGAAATATTATTCGTTAACATCGCAAATTCTTCGATGCTTAATGTCTCACCCCTTCGCGAGGGATCAATGCCTGCCCCTTGAAGGATTATCCCTGCTTCTTTGCCCAATACCGGGAAAAGGGCATTCCTCAATGTCTTTCTTCTCTGCCCGAATGCAGCCCTTGATAATTGAAAGAACAGGGCTTCATCCCTTACGCTAACCGACGGGGTATCAAGGGGATATAATCTTAATATATCAGAATCTACCTGTGGCTGCGGAAAAAAGCATCCGCGAGAAACATGCCTTACCCTCTCTACCCGGCTATGATAATTAACAAAGATAGAAAAAGAGCCGTATTCCTTTGTCCCTGGTTTAGACAATATCCTCGTGGCAACCTCTTGTTGAACCATGAGGAGTATAAGGGAAATAACTCCCTTTGCCTCAAGCAGTTTGGTAATTATTGGTGTTGTAATACAATACGGAAGATTGGCAACAACCTTTAGCTTTCCTGCGACTGCCAAAGCTGTTAGGTCAACAGTTAAGATGTCTGCGTGAATATACCTGATATTAGAAAATTCCTTGAGATCCTCCTGAAGTGCTGCCATCAATCCTCGATCAAATTCACAGGCAATAACCTGTTGTGCCCTTGCTGCCAGCTCACGGGTAACTATCCCTGTGCCTGAACCAATCTCAAGAACAACATCGTCTTCCCTTAGGTTGGCAGCATCGATGATGCTTTTAACCGCAGGTTCATTTATAAGGAAGTTTTGACCCAAGCTCTTGTTGGGTTTCAGGTTAAACCGTCTAAGGGTTTCCTTACAATTGTCTTCAATTCCCACACTTTCACCTCAAGTATTTATATTGTATCACCATTTTTGTGTATTGTCAACTTATTTTGCGATAAGTCTGAAAATTAGGCAGGAAAATGCTTGACATTTTTGCTTGCATTTGGTATACTTTTTTAATCAATAATTCCTGTAACTATTCAGATGTAAAAAAGGAGAAAGGGGGAAGATGGAGAAAAGGAGAAAGTTATAGGAGTCAGAATTCAAACAGTCAGGATACAGAATATTCTTAAATTCTGCATCCTTCTGTATTCTCCCCAATTCTCCCTTTTCTCCCTTTCTCCTTATCTTACACATCTGGATAGCTGAGTAGCTACTAATTCCTAAACAAGGGGGCTTACAAGATATGAGGATTGGCATATTAACCGGCGGTGGTGATTGCCCTGGATTAAATCCAGCCATTAGAGGGGCTTTTATGAAGGCTATGGATTATGGTGATGAGCTCTTTGGGGTAATGGAAGGCTGGAAGGGAATGATACATGGGGACATGAGAAAATTGACCATCAATGATGTGGAAGAAATAGTTAGTAAGGGTGGCACTATCCTTGGGACATCACGCACTAATCCATTTAAGAAGGCTGAAGTTGATGTGCCCATGGTTCTGGAGAATATGAAGAAAATTGATGCCTTGATTGCCATTGGGGGAGAGGATACCCTGGGAGTGGCAAGCAAGCTCTATCAACAATATGGAACAAATGTTGTGGGTGTACCCAAAACCATGGATAATGACCTGTCCTGTACAGATTATACCTTTGGTTTTGATACATCAGTAACTGTTGCGGTTGATGCATTGGAGAGGTTAAGGGATACAGGCAGGTCCCATCGACGGATAATGGTTCTGGAGGTTATGGGCAGACATGCTGGTTGGGTTGCCCTTTTTACAGGGATTGCTGGCGGTGCAGACTGGATACTGATTCCTGAGGTTGAGCCAGATATTGAAAAGATGTGTGAACACTTAAAGTTAGTTAAACAACGAAAAAATTATGGGATAGTAGTCGTCTCAGAGGGCACTAAATTTTCAGAATTAGAGGGAGAACAAGAGGTTGATGCCTTTGGTCATATCATCCTGAAGGAAAAAGGGATTGGAGAATATACGGCAAAGATTATCGAGGAAAAGACAGGGATCGAGACAAGGGTGGCTGTGATTGGTCATATCCAGCGAGGGGGTGCCCCTACCCTTTTTGACCGAATGCTGGGAACACGGGTTGGGGTAAAGGCGGTTGAATTGATTCATGAGGGTAAATTTGGTCAGATGGCATGTCTTTCTGGTAATGAGATAACCTCTGCACCACTTGAAACAGCAACATCAACCCTGAAAACCGTGGGACAGGAATGGTGGAGCTTGGCACAGGTAATGTTTAAGTGAGGGGACAGGTAGTCGATAGATGAGGATGCAAATGAGATTCCTGAGAGGAGTTATTGCTGGTTTTATTGCCGGAGGATTAAAGATTGGGCTTAGTGTCCTTGAATGGAAAGCCTTTGAAAAGGTCTACTTTGCCATGAAGGCTGAAATGCCATACGCCTTTTCCCAACTATGGAAGTTGTTTAAGCCAGCTACCTATTGGGAAACAAGGATGTGGTTGGTTGATATGATCATCGGTATCCTTTTTGGATGCCTGTTTGCTATCCTTCACGATAGCCTGCCGGGTAAAAGGGTGGTTAAGGGTATATTTTTTGGGCTTATTATCTGGGCAATTGGTGAATTCCCTGGAACAGTGAAGAATTTTATGCTTATACCCGGTGAGATGACAGTATTATGGGTAGCTGCCGGATTAATAAATAGCTTATTCATTGGGTTAATAATTGCTCTGGTGTATGAAATGTTGTGGCCAGAGAAGGTGGCAGATAAATAGGGGCAAACCCTTGTGTCTGCCCTGTTTACCTACAAATTATATTGGTAAGCGTTCAGCTATCAGCCTTCAGCTCTTACAAGGCATTACGCCATAAAAAGCAGGAAGGTGAACGCTTAAGTGAAATTTCTTTCTCTTGATTTTATGGTCTCTACTGACTGCTGATAGCTGACGGCTGAACGCTTACTTATATTGCCTTGGAGGAAATAAATGAAAAGGTTGCTATGGTGTAGTATCTTAATGATTATTAGTTATAATGGAACAACAGAGGCCTGTCTTGGGGCAAGACCCCTGTCAATGGGTGGGGCATTTGTGGCTGTGGCTGATGACATTCATTCCTGTTACTGGAACCCTGCCGGCATGGGCAACCTTCAGGGAACAGAGCTGACATACATGCAAACATTGAATAATAAGGCTGTTATTAATTATCAGAACTGGGCTGCTGGCGGAATGAAGATTGGAAGCGGCGGAATTGGCGTAAGCCATGTTAAGGCAATAAATCCGTATTCTAACATTAGTTCTGGTACTGCTACTCCTCAGTATAATTATTATACTAATGATGACTGGATAACGCTTTCTATGGGAGGATGGGGAACAGGAGCGTTTGAGAATACAGCTATGGGTGTAAATATCCGCAAGTGTTCTCATGCCTTAGAGAGAAGGGATAACTCTAAGCTATGGGCGAATGGCAATGATACTCGTGAGGGCATGGGATATGAGGCTAATGCAACCGGATTTGACCTTGGATTTTTACATAAACTATCGGATGAGATTACTCTTGGTTTATTGATCCAGGATGTTAATGAGCCTAATGTTAGCTTTGGCAAGGATTTTGGTTCCATGAGGCATGCCCGCAATTTTAGGCCAGGAATAGCATGGATGCCTGATAAA
>JBDRAP010000114.1:0-2638 GCA_043823615.1 bacterium | reverse complement strand
CTTTTTCAAGCAGTTCATTAGCCAGGACTATAAGGTGCTAGTAGTAAACTGTGGCTTGGGCGAATTGCCCCGATTCCTGAAAAAAGTGCTTCCAAAGGCAGAGATCTGGGCTACAGAAGAATCATTGTTTGCCTTGGATTATTGCAGACAGACTAATAAGAAGATTTATTTTGCCAACCATCCGGTTGATAATCCTGAATTTGAGCCCGAATATTTTGATATAATCTTTGTTGAGAACTTCAATGAAATCAAAGACAAGGAAGGATTCATGAAACAGATGGGCTGGGTCAGGGCTCCAAGATCTATCATGGTTGCTACAGTGCCTATCAGCTATTGGAACCCAAACAAAATCAAAAAGTTCTTTTATGACAAAAACATAGTCAAGTTCCATAGTAGCCAAGCACCTGAGCTTATATTTTCTGTGAGGTGGTTAATTAAAGATGATTCTTAAAACATTAATAATTTTGTTAGGAATTCTGCTCATTGCAGTAGTTTCAATGGTGGTGCTAATAGCATGCATTCCTCTGTTATTGTTAATTTTTGTGCTCGCAGTATTTGCACTGATCTTAGATATAATCAAGCTTCCTCTTGTCATACTTAGGAATTTGCTTAGAGGATTGTCAAAATGATGCCTTATCCATAATCATTCAACCAACCTTTTTGTAATCCTTTTTCTTAAACTATGACTTTTTGTTTCTCTTTTCCATATATCTTTTTTGTATCCTACCCACCCACCGTATTTCTTGACAACCTTTTTGTTCCCTTTGTGGTGTGTTCTTTTTGTTCTTTTTTTAGCTATTTTTGGGGGAATATACCCATACGGTATATTCTCTCATATATATATGCCTATCCTTTTTGTGTGTGTATATTTTGTCAGGAAATATGGGGTGGGGTACCCCAAATTGAACATTTCAAGGTACATCCATTCTAATATCAATTTAAGGGTATCTTGATAGGAAATTAACTGGATTATCTAGGTTGGATTATAATGGTTGGAGTACAAAAGTATTTATATTTCCTAGCTTTCTTAATTTCCCAGTATGTTGGACAAGAATTTATCTTGGCTAGCTGTCTTTGATGAGGATCTTGATTTACCCCAGTATAATGAGGATGGCACCGAGAATTTATTTAGTGACATAAACCAAGACAAGCTTATAATGTTCATCCTTGAATCATCCTGTATTTGTTATTCAGTAGACCTTACTGATGGCTCCTTTAGGATTGGTTACGAAAAACTAAAATTCGATGGGTTTGATGGAGCCGACTTCAAATTGATCTATTTCAGGCGAGTCAGGCAGACAATGAGTGCCGTAGGGGCACTACAAAATAAGACAGTTGTTCAGCATTTGGGCTGGCAAACCAATATAGATGGCAAGAACCACCAGCGAGTGATGGCTATTTATGAAGATGGCTCAATAGTATTCAAAATTAAGTAAATAATATAAATACGAAAAATTGGTATGATATTCTTAGGGAAGGCGTATTGCTGGGAATGTGGCTACAAAAAGCCTCTCACCCAGTATTTGCTAATACAATGGCAATTTAAGAGGCAATGCAATGTCAATCGAACCACTGATTTTCAAGAAAGAAGTTGAAATTATTGTTTCTCCGCAAGCTCAAAAAGTCCTACAGCATACTGGCTATACTGCAGAAGAATTCCTGGAATGGGCCTTAAATGTACGCAGGATATCATTTGGTGGTGCTAACATTATCGAATTTTTAGAAAAAATGGAGGTAAAGGATGGCAGCTCCCCTAGTTGACAGGAGCACAGGAGATGTGATCCCTGCATCAGACCATAATGATGTCAAGGATTATATTGAAGACGGCACATATAGAGTCAATACTTTATCATTAGAGGTAGGCTCGGTTGAGGTTATTGACTCTAACAGATATGTAATACCAGCTCGAATAAAAAATCCAAGCGCAAGCGGATTATCATTTTACGATAGTGCTGGCACAACAGAGATTGCTAAGCTAGATGAAAATGGAAATTTATTATTAAAAGGAGGTGTTGGCTCATTATGAAACGAACATTAATTATTGGATTAATCTTTTTGATATTAATAGGCATAGCTTATGCTACACCAGGAGACTGTACTAAATTTCTGAATGCTACTCTGAATCAAACTGTATGCGTTGGTGGTAATGCTGGAATAGTAAATGCCACTGGTGAAGGTCATTTCACTACTGTTAATACAGGCCAAGGCAATTATGAACTGTTCGCAATGAATCAGGATGTCGAGAGCACGGACGCAGTTACATTCCTGACAATCAATACAGGGCAAGGAGCACAAGAGGTTTATGGTATAAACACTTCTGCCCTTGTAGTCCAGACAAATAATATTGGGGTTGTCATGAGTCTATGGGACGGCTTATTTGTTAATGTGGGCGCTGCAAACGAAACATTGGTGGCATGTGATAATATAACAGGAGCCACTTCTAATTTGTGTACTATTACTGATACCACTTCATTATGGGCATTAAACTCTTCTGTACTGATTAACCAGTCTGGTGAGTTAGGTGTTATCAAATCATGGTGGGATGGATTATACTGTCAATTAGTGGGCTGTACTATGGCAGGAGACATAGCGATGGGAGGAAGCAGTATTACAGGAGCTTTGGATATAAATGCTACTG
>JBDRAP010000113.1:0-9769 GCA_043823615.1 bacterium | reverse complement strand
TAAATCAAGCACTGGTCCTATCCCAAACCCACCGGAAAGTATCAGAACAATAGGCTTATCCCTATCAAATCCAAGAGATTCCTTTGCCATATTTACATCTGTTTGGGAAGAAAATCTAAGACTGACAGGGATACCCTCAACAACTATTCTTTCAGAAGAAATGCCCTGACCCTTAAGATACCCTGCCATCTCTTCACACGGCACCACAAAGGTATCCACATGCTTGTTTACACCAAATAAGTGCACATGAAAATCTGTAGCCACAGAAATAAGGGGGATATTTAATCCCTTTCCATCTCTTTTTTTTAGAACCCCTACTGCAGCAGCAAGAAATGGATGAGTGGAAACGATTACATCCGGCTGAAATTTCTTGATATTTTGTGCAATCAAGGCTGCATATCTTTTGGTAATATACCACCTTATCGGAGAATACGCACCTGAAATCAAGCGGCTATTGTAGAAATATCCCCAAAGATACGGCATGTGTCTGGCCATAAAGACATAGAACATATTTATAAATCGTTGTTTTTTGGGCTCTTCTTCAAGTGGATCTTTTAGCCAGACCACGGATTCTGGTGAAACTCGTTGTAGTCCTTCACAAATAGCATTAGCTGCCTGAACATGTCCCATGCCGGCCAATACGGTTAAGACAAGAATCTTTTTCAAGTTTTACCTTCCGTTCCTGCTTCAACATTTGAGGTAACAACAGGGTTAAGATAATCACAGGATGTTGTCTTTTCAGTCTCTGTCTCTGTCTCTGTCTCTGTCTCTGTCTCTGCCTTATGAATTATTTCCCATCGCTTTTTCATATTATCCTCAAAACACTTAGGGAAATAAGGACATTCAAAGCAGCATGTTCGAGGCATTCCCTGTTCACCTAATATCCATTTTTTTACACAATTAGTATGTTTTTCACATTGTTCACAACAAAGCATCTGTTTCTCCTTAAGGAAAAGGAATAGGTCATATGTGACATAATGGGTCAGTTATCGGTAGGGAAGCCTCCCCGTATCCCAGACAGTTTCGGACAGGGACAAGCCCTGTCCCTACACATATTAAATTGCTCTTTCTTATCTCAAAAAAGGTAATCTTATTTTATCGTCTCTTCTGTAAATTTTGTGAAAATAGGCTAACCTGTGCAAGTAGAAATCACCACTTGTTTACAGAGAAAGAATCACAAAGGGTGTAACTTCTTAAGACTATAGCCCTCGTCAGATTCTTCCATTTGCAATTACCTAAATTAATCGTCAATTATTTTCCCTATAGATTACACCCTTTGTGATTCTTTCTTCTTTCGTTACAATTACCTTATACAGGGCTACCCATTTGAAATGAGAAAGAGCCTATTAAACTATCCGACAATTGAGAGTTTGACGCGACACTACTGTCTTATTGGCTTTTTAATCCCTTCAGGAACGCTTAATCCGAGAATCTTATAGATTCCTTCCAGATACCCCCTGAACAGGGAATCAAAAATATCTGCGTTTGGGGAATAGTGTTTATCTCCATACCACCAAAACCAATCCGATCCTTCAGCAATATAAATATATTCCCATGCAGCCTTAGTTTCGTCTGATGGACCATGTTCTTTTTCAAAGTCTACCAAAGCCTCTCTTGCCTCGTACAGATAATCCCATGCCTTGTTCTCTTCCTTACCCCCTATCCAGATCTTAAAATCAGAATTTATCCATGAGCCTGGATGAATCTCTGTAAGTGTTTCTTGTGGGGGATTTTCCTTAAGGTATTCACTTACAGTAACACATCTTATTTTTTCATCATGAGAGAGGCAGGTATAGAGATATTCTAAAAATTCCCAACCGTTCTTTGAGTAGTATTCCCACGCATTTTCCCCATCCATGGCAATACATACAAGATGGTTTCTTTTTTTTGGCAACATATCGCGGATATGATGAAGTCTGGTAATAAAATCAGAAACCGCATCATAGGTATTCCATTTTCCGTAGGTAAAACCAATAGTATCTGAAAGTGCTCTGTCCCGGAAGACCATGCTTACCTGTTTTCCATCTATGATAAGATTATAGGGTTTATACAGCAGATGGGCACTATATCTGTCAATACCAAGCGTGTGATACAAAATCCATTCATCAGTTGCCAGCCACTTGATACCATTATCAGCCACCATAGGGACAATATCATTGCAAACACTCCCTTCTGATGGCCACATCCCCCTTGCATTGCAGCCAAAGTAGTGTTGATAGCAATCTGCTGCCTTTTTTATCTGCATCCTTGCATCCTCAGGGGCAGAAAATCTTTTTGTTGGCAAGGTAACGCCCGGATCTGACTGTCTGGCTAATTCTGTATTGCATAACAATGGAAGTATGGGATGATAGTATGGGGTTACCGAGACCTCAATCTGCCCTGTATCCTGCATCCTTTTATATTTAGGCAGTATCCATGAGATAACCTCTCTTTGTTTATCTATAAGTTTTTGTTTTTCTTCTTCAGTAAAATTCCTTTGTTTTTGGATAAGGTTTGCTAAGAATGAATCTCTTCCCTGAAATTGTGGATCAAACCAGGCAATATTAAACCAGACCTGAAGGTCAAGAAAATCCTGAGTACTAAACCTTTTAACAGCTGTAAGCAGTTCATCTCTGGAAACAGTTATACCCCTTTTTTCTATAAGCTCCCTGTATCGAGGGAAGATCTTGATCATATTATCCCAGTTTGCAGAAAAAAATTCCTGCAGCAGAAAGGTCTGTTGTCCATGATTTAAGTCCTTAGCCGGGATCATGGTATACGCCAAATACTTATCACTTGCACCCTTAGCATACTCATCCAACTGAATCATCAGGGATGGAACCATGTTAAATGTTTGATGGATTGATGGATATGCATCCAAGGCAGAGACCATATCATAGTAATCTTTGATCCCATGCAGCCTTACCCATGGAAGAGAATATTCTCCCGTAGCAATATCCTTATAAAATGGTTGATGCATGTGCCATAAGAAAGCAACATGTAAGGGATTACTCATAGATTTTTCCACCAGAACCTTGCTTCATCAGCCCATCCTGAATTTGTTGCTATCTTTCCATACATTTTCTTTGCCTGCAGTATATTACCTGTTCTCTGATAACATCTTCCAAGACTTAGATTAGCTTCCTGAACCTCAAAACTCTGAGGATACTTTTTTAACAACATCTCATATGAATCAATTGATTTCTTAAACTCTTTCTTTTGTTCGTAGATGTTGCCTATGCGGCAGTAAGCAGATGGAGATAAGGGGTGTTTTGGATATTTTTCCAGAAATTCCTCAAAACAGACCTTAGCATCATCAAGCTCTCCAAGATAATAGCAGCATGCCCCCTTATGAAATCGGGCAAACTTAGCCTCTTTGGTAAAACCATATTTGTTGATAATTGATGTAAAAACATCCTTTGCTTTTATATAACCCTCTTTTTCACCCGGGACGCATTGTTGATACGCAATCTGTGCCTGAGAAAACTGACCCCTCACATTCTTGATTGAGGTAGAGACAGCTGACCAGAGAATAATTCCCCCAATAACTACCCCGGCAGCAATTCCACCATATGTCTGAATCTTTGTCGGATTTTTCTTGACATACTCAATCGTATCGTGTACCCATAGAGCCAGCTCATCCTTTTTCAGATCATGTCTTTTGATATGTGCCATTTTATTTTCACCTTCCTTTTTTTGTAAGCTGTCAGCATTCAGCCGTCAGCTGTCAGTAAAGACCATAAAATCAAAGCTGTAATGTCTCGTAAAAGCTGATAGCTGACAGCTGATAGCTGACAGCTTCCTTTCACTTTCCCATCCCTATCCTCTGTGCCTTTTGAAATATCTTGCCCTCTGTTTTTATGGCTGGAGCAATAACCAATTCTGACAATTGCATTTGCTTGATATTAGCTGCCCCGCACACACCCATAGCGGTTCGTAAGGCACCAACAAGGTTTTGTGAACCATCGTCCAGATGTGCCGGACCATAGAGGGTTGTTTCAAGGGTTGAGGTTGTACCAACAAAGATTCTTGTTCCCCTCGGCAGGTTACGGTGTGGTGTAGCCATACCCCAGTGATAACCCTTTCCTGGGGACTCTTCTGTCTTAGCAAAGGCAGAACCTATCATCACTGCATCTGCCCCGGATGCGAATGCCTTACAAACATCTCCACCAACAGACATCCCGCCATCAGTAATAATGGATACATATCTTCCTGTTTGTTTATAATGAAAATCTCTGGCTGCAGCACAATCTACTGTAGCTGATACCTGTGGCACGCCAATACCAAGTACCCCACGAGTTGTACAGGCAGATCCAGGTCCTACTCCAACCAGCAACCCATCAATACCTGTTCCCATGAGTTCCAATGCAGATTCATAGGTTACGCAATTGCCAACAATCACTGGAATAGAGATCTTTTTCTTTAACTCCTTGAAATCTAAGGAAGGGTTTTTCTCTGAAATATACTTAGCCGTAACAACGGTTGCCTGAATAATAAGAATATCAGCTCCTGCCTCTTGAGCAATTGGACCAAACTCAGCTATTCTTTGAGGGATAACTGAGACAGCAGCAATTCCACCACCATCTTTTATTTCTTTTATTCTTTTGGCGACCAACTCCTCCTTAACAGGCTCCTCATATATCTTTTGCAGAACATTGGTTGCCTCATCAGGAGAAGCCTTGATTATTGCAGCAAGTGCCTCTGATGGGTCATCATACCTTGTCTGAATCCCTTCCAGATTAAGTACTGCAATCCCACCAAGCTTACTCATGGCTATGGCAAAATGAACATCTACTACCCCATCCATGGCTGAAGCAAGTACCGGAATATCAAATTTAAGATTGCCAAGCATCCATGATATATCCACATCACTTGGATCAATAGTTATACTCCCAGGAACAATAGCAATATCATCAAATCCATAACAAGTCCGTGCCTTTCGACCACGACCAATCCATGTACCCATTTCTTCCTCCTATCGTTAACTTGTTGCCTAATAAACGGTTGCAAAAAATCAAAGATTGCTTGCAAGGAGCAGATAAGTCCTTACCATTCGACTATTAAATACATACTCTCCGCTTTCATCTCCGGATTTCAACACATTGAGCCTTTTCATCCGATTAAGAAAATTAGTCAATTTTTTTTGTTCTCCATCAGAAAGACCCTTTGTAATATTTCTTTTTTGAAATGACAAGTCAAAATTTTCCAAGCTAAGTTTCTTCAGAATCGAATGATAATCTTTACTCCGTAATGCCTTAAGAACCTGTTGGTCAACAAATCTTTTTCCAACCTCTATTGCAGCCGCATAAATACCTTGTACAGCATCATTTTTATTGATAATTTGATCGTTATCTATCCAAAAAACAGCATCGCCCAGAAGATGCATAATTTTTGGAAAACCAGCTGAATAATTACACAACAAAGACATGGCTTCTTCTTCAACGGAAATGCCCACATTGTTAAATGTTTTAGTGAAAAAGTCCCTCATCTCCTCTTCAGTCATTGGCTGAATCTCTATGATATCAAAGATTCGTTCGATGGGTTGATGATTCGTGATCATCTCCCTTCTTCTCTCTTCAACCCCGCATAACATCAGAAGCAAGGGAAGAGGCTTTTGGCTAAGTGCATTTTCATCAACCAATGTTTTTATAAAGTGAGCAAACTGAGGATTTGCTGTAATCCCATTAAGCTCATCAAGTATTAGCATGATGCCCTTGGTACCTGTATTTTCGACTCGGGACAACAACTCCCGTAAAAAAGGCAAATATCCGCAAGAAATAGTTGGACCATCAGCCTTCAGATTTTCAAGATTTATATTAAGTCCAAAAAGTCCTTGATTGCCTATATACTTTGACAGGAAGTTCCTGATATTTTCTGTAGTAGTAGTTTCATAAATTTGACTTTTGATCACAGCTTCTACGGTTTTTGTGGCTACATCTTCCAGTGTTTTAGCTCCACCAAGAAGCACATGAATGCCCAGAATATGATTGTCTTTTTCTGCATAATATTTCATGGCACCGGCTAAAGAGCTCTTTCCAATGCCATACTCACCTGTAATAAAAATTGCTTGTGGTTTTCCAAATCCAACCTGGCTTATTCCCCTTGCGATTCTTTCAATCTCAGGCATTCTTCCAGTGAAAAATTCGGTAGGCACAGGCTGTCCTGGATAAAAAGGACTTTTTCCTTTATTATCAAAGCTCATTTCTTATCTCCATTTTTTTCTGGTTTTTCTAATGAGTGGTGATGTATCTCCATCTTCCCTCTTGCTTCAAAGGCAACCCGAATCAGCTCTTCAGAGGTAGTCTGCCCGCTCATCACCTTTCTCAGTGCTGCCTCTTCAAGGGTAATCATGCCCTTATTTGCTGCCTCTTCCTTGATCACATGGGATGCCTCACGGGCAAGGATCATGTCCCTAATCTCATCTGTTATTTGCATAACCTCAAATACCCCAAGTCGACCACGATACCCTGTACGGTTGCAATGTCCACAACCCTGTCCCTTTTTGAATGTTATTTTCTCCCCTGGTTTTGGGATTACACCCAATTCCTTCAAAAGGAGTTCTGATGGCTCATATTCCTCGCCACATTTAGGGCAAACCCTTCGTATTAATCTCTGAGCAACACTTAAGATAACAGTCGAGGTAATAAGAAACGGTTCAATACCCATATTGACCAATCTGGTTACAGCACCAGCTGCATCATTAGTATGAAGTGTAGCAAAGACAAGGTGTCCTGTCAGAGCAGCATTAATGGCTACCTCAGCCGTTTCTCTGTCCCGTATCTCACCAACAAGGATGATATCAGGATCCTGCCGCATAAATGCCCGCAGACCAGTGGTAAAATCAAGCCCGATATCAGGCCTTGCCTGAACCTGATTTATCCCGCGCATCATATATTCAACCGGGTCTTCCATGGTAATAATATTTTTATCCGAAGCATTAATTGTTCGCAGGGTAGAGTAAAGTGTGGTAGACTTACCGCTTCCGGTAGGTCCGGTAATCAGGATAATTCCATGTGGTGATGTAATTATCCTTGTATATAATCTTAAAATCTCCGCTTCAAACCCTAATTTTGCCATATCCACACACAAGCCCCTTGGATCAAGCACTCGTATAACCACTTTTTCGCCATTTATCGTAGGAATGATCGATATTCTTAAATCTGCCTCCCTGTTCTCAATGATAATCTTTGCCCTTCCATCCTGAGGAAGTCTATGTTCAGCGATATCCATATTTCCAATGATTTTTATTCTGGAGACTATTGCTGCATGAACACTTTTGGGTGGTGCTTCAAACTCATGAAGGATACCGTCAATTCTGTATCTTAATCTGATATCTTTTTGATATGGTTCAAGGTGAATATCGCTTGCACCTACTGTAATTGCCTGAAGAAGAATATGATTAGCCAACTTTATTATTGGTGCCTCTTTTTCTGTATTTCGACTGGTCAGATCAACTGCCTTCTCATCTGTAGCCCTTACAATATCAAATCGTTGAATATCTACCCCTTTTAATATCTCTTCAAGCGTAGACTCTTCACGGCCATACACCCTTTCAATGGCTGCTCTAATCATTGATTCTGTAGCAATTACCGGCTTGATGTCGCACCCTGTAGCCTTCTTCATATCGTCTAAGGCAAAAACATCTAAGGGATCAGCCATAGCCACAGTAATCGTCTTTCCTTCTTTAATAATAGGCAGGATCAGGTGTCGTCTGATAAGACCCTCTAAGACATCCTTTCTTACCTTGGCATCAAACTGTTGGATATCAATGTCATCAAGGTTTATATGAGGAATGTTCATCTGACTGCCAAGAAAATCAAGGATAATGCCCTCTGTGGTAAATCCTAAATCAACTAATATCTTGCCCAATCTTTCCTTGGATCTCTTTTTTTCTTCCAAAGCAATCTCGAGCTGCTCATCAGTAAGTATCCCTGCATCCCGCAACATCTCACCAAGTCGTTTTCTTTCATAATACATTTTGCTCACCACCTTAAGAAGCCTTCAGCTATCAGCTATCAGCTATCAGCATTCAGAGCAGAAAAATCAAAGAGCTGCCTATCCCTGACAAAGGGCTAACTCCTTTAAGCTGATAGCGGAGCACTTATTTGATAAGTATAGCACAGCTTTTAATAATTGACAACTAAAATTTATCGACCTGTGCGGTTGTGGATAATTACATCAAGTCTCGTTAGCCAGTAGCTATTGCAACGAGAAGAGGTAGCACCTCTGGCGGAGGTAGCACCTCTGGCAGAGAAAGAACCACAAAGGGTGTAAACTTAAGAGAAATGCAATAGTTCACCGCAGAGGCGCAAAGACGCAGAGAATAAATCAGATTACAGAGCACAAAGGAGACATGCTACAGATTTTTCCTCTTTAGCTTTCTGTGTTCTGATTTCTGTTATTTGATTAATTTCCGTAACTCAGCGTCTCTGCGTCTCTGCGGTTAGCTGAACTGTTACTGGAAAATAATTGCAGCGATCGCTGAGCACTTGCAATTTATTGACATTCCTGCTTCAATCGCGGGATATGTCCCCTGCCCATACCCCTGACCTCGCATCCTAATTTCAGGTATTCCTTGATCCTTTCATCAGAAAGGATACAGAAACAATCAACAATTGCCACAGGCTTACCAATCATCTCTACTAATTTGCTTGGTTCAATCTTGAGATACTCCTCGTGTGGAACTGCAAAAATTACACAATCAATATCTTTGCCAGAGATGCTATCTCTTAGGCAGGCAGATAAATCCTGTTGCACCCTCAAATCTTTCAACCCTTCCTGATTCTGGAAGAATCGTGCCCATGAATGCCCTGGTGACGGATATGTGTCCTGCTTTTCAAGCTCCCACCAATGAGATACATAAGGGTCATGGACAGAAACACTTGCATTCATTTCCGTGAGCTTGCGGACAATAACCTCTGATCCGCTGTACCGTGTATCTCCAACATCTTTTCGATAGGAAGCACCCATTAAAAGGATTTTAGCACCCTTGACCTCTTTGTTCATACCCTTTAATGCCTCTTGAACAAGCTCAGAGACATGAAGGCTGCGAGTATCATTGATGTTTATGGCAAGAGTCGTCATCTTAAATATCTTCTCATCAAACCCAAGGATATTATTGTATGCCCATGCCCCAAGTGCCCCATCCTTTGGCAGGCAATATCCCCCAATACCAGGTCCAGGAAAGATGATATTGTTATGGGTTGGCCGTACCTTTATGGCATTAACAACCTTGATGAGATCTATCCCATTTTGCTCTGCAAACAGGCTCCATTCATCAAGAAATGCAAGCATGGTTGCCCGAAAGCTATTTTCCACTATCTTGGCTGTTTCAGACTCAATGGGTCTGTCTAAGACGGTTAAGGGATACTTTTCTGTATTAAGCACCTCATTAAGAAACTTGGTTACCAACTCCCTGCTCTTCTTATTTACCCCGCTGCAAACCCGCCAGAAATCACGAATAGAGCTAACATAATCCCGTCCAGGCATAACCCGTTCATAGGAATGGGCAAGTAATGGCTCTGTGGAAATTCCCCTATTCTTAAACTCTTCCTGCAAAAGAGGATACGCAACAAACTCGGTTGTACCCGGGGCAACAGTAGTCTCAATTAAGACAAGTGCTTCAGGTGGAATATTCTGCCCAATAACTTGAATAGATTTTTTCAAGGCATCCATATCTGCATGTCCGGTAGAAAGATCACCCATAGATTCCTTGAGATAGTCGCACTGAACATCTACCACTACTATATCAGCCAGTTTAAGGGCATCGTGGGTATAGGTAGCTATAAGC
>JBDRAP010000112.1:0-2370 GCA_043823615.1 bacterium | reverse complement strand
GCTAATATTGCCGGAATATTGGGAAGGTATGGTATCAGTATTGCCTCATGCATCCAAAAGGAACGGGGACAGTTTGTACCTATTATTATGCTTACCCATGAGGCAGAAGAGGGGAATTTAAGGACAGCCATTGCAGAGATTGATGGGCTGCCGGAAATAAAGGATAAAACTGTGTGTATTAGTCTGATAGTCTGATATTGTGCCAACAAAGGAGGTTATTTTAATATGTGTACATTGCAACGAAAACCATGGGAGGGCTTAATCAATGAATACAGGGAGTTTTTGCCGGTATCAGAAAAAACACCGGTAATCACACTTAATGAGGGCAATACCCCTCTGATAGATGCCTATAACTTAAGTAAAGTGCTGGGCAATAACCTGAAAATTTATCTTAAGTATGAGGGCTTAAATCCTACAGGGTCATTCAAGGATAGAGGAATGACTATGGCTATTTCCAAGGCTGTGGAAGAGGGCAGTCGTGCTGTTATTTGTGCCTCAACCGGCAATACCTCTGCCTCGGCTGCGTGTTATGCAGCCCGGGCAGGGATACGGTGTGCAGTTATAATCCCTGAGGGTGCAATTGCTATGGGTAAACTTGCTCAAGGCTTAATACATGGGGCACAGGTTATTGCCCTTAAAGGAAATTTTGATGATGCCCTGGATATTGTTCGACAGGTATCGGATAAATACCCCATTACCCTTGTTAATTCTGTCAATCCATACAGAATCGAGGGACAAAAAACAGGTGCATTTGAAATATGTGATGTATTGGATAGGGCACCGGATTTTCATGCCATACCGGTAGGTAATGCAGGCAATATTACGGCTTATTGGAAGGGGTACAAGGAGTATAAGCAAGCAGGCAGGATAGATTCCATGCCAAAGATGATTGGCTTTCAGGCAGCAGGTTCTGCCCCTATTGTTGAGGGCAGGGTGATAAAAGACCCTAAAACCATCGCTACAGCCATAAAGATTGGCAATCCAGCCAGTTGGAAACAGGCAGAACAGGCTCGGGATGAATCAGGTGGATTGATTGATAGTGTGACAGATGATGAAATTATTGAGGCTTATAAAATGATAGCAGCTATGGAGGGCGTATTTGTTGAGCCAGCCTCAGCAGCGTCAATTGCAGGTGTAATTAAACTGAATAAGCAGGGGTATTTCCCTGAAGGGGCAACCATTGTTTGTATCCTTACAGGTCATGGCTTAAAAGACCCTGATTGTGCCATCAAGTCGGCAAATAAACCCATAGTGGTTGAGCCAGAGATGGAGAAGATAATAGAATTGTTGGGATTTTAGGATGTTTTATAGCCACAGAGGTCACAGAGAACACAGAGGAAGAATATGTGAATAATGTCCACTCTTGACAATCAATGCTTGACGAGCGAAAGAACATTTTGCACTATTGTTTCCTTTTTTCACATTTTCCATTTTCCATTTAGTTCTGTGCTCTCTGTGTCCTCTGTGACCTCTGTGGCAAATTATGAGGTAATATATGTTTAGACTATTATTTATTGTTATACTAATATCGTGCTCATGCCTTAGCTATGCTGAGGATAAGGTAGGAATGTTTGAGGAGAAGATTTTTGTCAATAATACCCCTCAGGCAGGACAGAACCCTGTCCATGAGGCAACAGAAACTACCTACAAGGGTGTTGCCTCTGACAGAGGAGATGCTGCCTCACAAGAGAATGACGAATCCGAAGAGGTTACCATTACAGGTGAGGATAAGCTCAAGCTTACTACCAAAAAACCATTGCTTGAGATTAAAGAAAATATGAATGATGCTGTGCCATCATATAATACTACAGAAGAAAAACTGCTTTCTGAATCACCACCTGCATTTTCTATCTGGAGTCAGGATTATAGTATTGTCATGGATAGTAAACAGGTTGTTTCCCCTTACCTGAAAAAATTAATAAGAGACCCAGTAGCTACCTTTTATCCTCAAACAAAGGGAGAAGTAATTACCTCGTGGAATCTATTAATTACTGATGATAAGGGACGAGAGTTTAAGAAATTTAAGGGCACCTATGTTTTGCCAAATAATCTTCCATGGGATGGGAGAAGCGATAAGGATAAGATGATTGATGCAGATACCACTTATACCTATATCTTTAGTTATATTGATGTGGTGGGTACCCCACATACTATTGTTGGTAATCCATTTTCCATAGATGCCCTTGCTCATCAGGAAAAAAATGGATTAGTTATTACACTGTCCAGCAAAGTCCTGTTCGATCCATCAGTAGATGATGTTCAGATTAAACCAGATGCAATGCCACTTATTCAAGAGGTAGCAGATGAGATAAAAAATTACTTTGGGCTGCCCATAGAAGTAGAGGTATATGATGATAATGCAACCATGGC
>JBDRAP010000111.1:0-6606 GCA_043823615.1 bacterium | reverse complement strand
AAGAAAAAATAAGCTGTTTTTGCCAATAAACTGCACGGCTCTTCCTGAAAGCCTTGTAGAAAGTGAGTTGTTTGGATATGAAAAGGGTGCTTTTACCGGGGCAATATCCAAACAGAGTGGAAAGTTTGAGGCAGCAGATGGCGGGACATTGTTTCTTGATGAGATAGGGGATATGCCCCTTGCTGCTCAGGCAAGGCTTTTAAGGGTATTAGAGCAAAAAGAATTTCTTAGGGTTGGCGGGGTTTCATCGGTTAAGGTGGATGTACGGGTCATTGCTGCAACCAATAAGGATCTTTTATGCGAGGTGCAAAAAGGGACATTTCGGGAAGACCTTTACTGGAGGCTGAAGGTTGTCATCATCCAGCTTCCTCTTCTTAAGGAAAGAAAGGAGGACATTCCTCTGTTAATCGATGCCTTTATTCATGAGTTTAATCAGACAAATCAAAGAAATATCTCAGGTATCAGCCAAAAAGCCCTTAATGTTCTCATGGCACATGATTACCCTGGAAATATTCGGGAGCTTAAAAACCTTATTGAAAGCATGGCCATACTCTCTCAGAATGAGATGCTTGATTTAGATGATTTGCCTGTGTTGATCCATGAATCTTCTGAAAAGAAGGAAATGATTGTGATTAATGTAGGTACAAGCATGAAAGATGCAGAAAAAGAGATAATCAGCCAGACATTAAAAAAGGTAAACGATAATCGGAAAATGGCGGCAAGTATTTTGGATATTGGACTTAGAACGCTGCAACGGAAGATTCAGGAATATGGGTTGTAGGGGGGGGATTACATAAAAATAGTAATGGGTCAGTTACCGGTAGGGAAGATATTTGTAATCGGTCAGTGATTGGTGGTAGTCGCAGGCTTTAGCCTGCGTAACATAACGCAACCTAAAGGAGGTAGCACCTCTGGCAGTTGCGGCTACCAATTCCCCCCGATAACCGACCCATTACTAAAAATATAAAAAATATCTTGACAATTGAAGGAAATTATAGTACAATTTGGAGTAAGAAAATTCTTTCCTGTGCCGAGATAGCTCAGATGGTAGAGCAGCGGACTGAAAATCCGCGTGTCCGCAGTTCAATTCTGCGTCTCGGCACCATTTTTTAGTCGCCACACACAGAGGGCGTGAATTGGAATAAACATGCCGGCGTAGCTCAGGGGTAGAGCAACTGATTCGTAATCAGTCGGTCGGAGGTTCAACTCCTCTCGCCGGCTCGTTTTTTAAGTTGAACTGGGAGGGGCAATTGGAGGCATATCTGTAATCATTCCCTGCCACAGTGCCCCGATAATCATAAGGGGACAAGAAAAGTAATGTCTGTTAAAACTTATAAAGAACGGGTAGTTGTTGGCTTTGGTGTAATATTTTTCATAGCAGTGATTCTTATCTGCCGTCTTGTATATATTCAGCTATTGTCTGGACAGAAGATGAAAGAGTTAGCCTCTGCGAGTCAGGATAAGCTGATGAACATTGAAATGAAACGAGGCACAATATACGATTCTTGTCAGCGGGAATTGGCAGTAAGTATTGAGGTTGATTCTTTATATGCTTCTCCAAAAGATATTAAATGTCCTGAGGCTATTGCTGATAAATTAGCCCCCATCATTCAGATGAAAAGAAATCAGATAGTGGCTATGTTGAAGAAAAAATCCTCATTTGTCTGGATAAAAAGAAAACTTACTGCAAGACAAGCTTCACAAATTGCTAAATTAAATCTTCCCTTTGTTGGTTTCATTAAGGAATATAAGCGGCGATATCCTAAGGGAGAATTGGGAGCTCATATACTTGGCTTTGCTGGAATAGATAATTGTGGGCTGGAGGGTGTTGAGCTTTCTTTTGATAAATCATTAAAAGGACCAACAAAATCTATTGTTCTGACAAGGGATGCGAATGGCCGTATAATTGTAGATAAAAAGAATATGTCTTTTTTCTCTGATAAAGGATGCGATATTACGCTAACCATTGATGAAGTGATTCAATATGCGGCAGAGGCAGAGATAAGGAAAACTTGTCTGGAATATAATGCCCTTGGTGGGTGTGCTATTGTCATGAATCCTAAAACAGGAGAAATATTAGCTCTGGCTTCATATCCTGCCTATAATCCCAACTATTTTTCAAACTATCCAACCTATTGTCGAAGGAATAAGGCTATTTCAGATGTGCTTGAACCTGGTTCTACATTTAAGCCCTTGATTGCAGCCTGTCTTCTTGAGGAAGGGGTAATATCTCCCTTTGAAGAGTTTTATTGTTCCGGACAAATCTATGTTGGTAAGAAGATCGTCCATTGTGCCCATGTTCATGATAAGGTATCCTTTGCTGAGGTAATATCTAAATCATGTAATATAGGGATGATTCAATCTGTAAAACGGTTATCATCTCAAAAACTTTATTCTTATTTCGATGCCTTTGGATTAACAAAACCTACAGGGATAGAATTGCCTGGCGAAGAAGGAGGAATATTATCCAAACCTTCACAATGGTCAAAGCTCTCTATGGCTGTATTATCCATGGGTCAGGGAATATCTACAACACCCATCCAGCTCTCCGCAGCATTAGCAGCTATAGCTAATGATGGTATCCTCATGAAACCCATGATAGTAAAAACAATTAAGGATAGTAAAAATAAAATCATCAAATCGTATCAGCCAATACAGGTTAGAAGGGTGGTTTCAGCTAATACAGCCAGAAATATTACAAAGCTATTAAAAAAGGCTGTAGATGAAGGAACTGGGGTAAAGGCGCAGATTGATGGATACGCTATAGCAGGGAAAACCGGGACAGCACAAAAGGTTGTTTCAGGGGATAAGGGATACTCAAAGGATAAATATATTGCCTCGTTTATTGGTTATCTGCCTGCAGATGACCCACAGATTTTAATTGCCGTAATCATTGATGAGCCAAAAACCAGTGAATATTGGGGTGGAACCGTAGCTGCTCCGGTATTTAAGGAAATAAGCAAAAGGGTTCTTCCATATCTCCATCTTCTTCCAGACTCAAATATCAGGTGTGGAAGCAGTACTCAGAATGTAATAAAGGGATAAAACATGATATTCCATCGAATATATAAAAAAGAGACCACATCTTCAGCAGATAAATGGATTATTATCGGACTTGGCAATCCTGGGGAAAGGTATGTCCATACTAGGCATAATGTAGGATTTATGGCAATAAACCATCTCTGTAAACTGCATAACATTAATCTTGGACAAAATAAATGTCAGGCAAGGATAGGAGAGGGAACTATCGAAGAGAAGGATGTTGTTCTGGCTAAACCAAATACATTCATGAATCTAAGTGGCAAATCTGTTGTTGAATTATGTAATCGATTTCGTGTTACAGCATCTCAGATAATAGTTATCCATGATGATGTTAGTCTTCCCATTGGAAAAATCAGGGTGCGCATGCAGGGAAGCTCTGGCGGACATAATGGGATGCAATCAATAATTGATTGCATCGGAACCAAAGAATTTCCAAGGATACGAATAGGAATTGGCTCACCTATGGAAGGGGTGGATATGGCTGAGTTTGTATTGTCAAGGTTTGAAGAAAATGAAAAAATAATAATTACTCAAAGCATCGAAGCAGCCGCAATGACTGTGTCAACTATTGTTATTGCTGGTGTAGTGGTTGCAATGAACAAGAATTAGCATCTCGTCAACTCTCAATTGTCGGATATTTAGGATGTAGGGACAAATCTGCCAGAGGTGCTCTCTTTTTGTGATCGTTGTCTTCACTGCTGTATTCTGAATTCTGACTCCCGGATGCCTGAATAATTACCATTTATTTAAGATGAACAGAACAATCCAGAAGCAAGTCTCATGAATTATATGATGTATGGCAGGAAATGATAACAACTATAGGGAGAGCGCTGTCAGCATTTTTTTTGCTTGACATATGCCCAATAAATATGATAAAATATACTGTAATAGTTCAGGTATTTCTGAGTCAGAAGTCGACAGGTTGTTACGGAATAGGAATTTGGCACAAGAAGCATACAGCATATTGCACTAATCTCAGTAGCAGGTACTATATATGGTATAGTATTGCCACTGATTATCTGTTCCGTAACAGCCTGTCAAGCGTCAACAATCAAGACTAACATTGGCAATGCACCCAACAACGGGAATTGGTACTGTGATTAAGGTTTTGGGCTTATCAATATTTTATTTTGCACATAACGGTTTGTGGTTATTCTCTCCTGATGATCGTCAGGCTATTTCCATAATAGGGAGAAGGTGGAGAGATATGAGCTTGAAAATATACCTTGATACATCTGTGATCTCAGCCTATTTTGATTTTCAGAAACCCGTGAGACAACTTATTACACAAAAATGGGTTCAACGAAATGTTAAAGAGTTTGACCTCTTCGCATCAACTTTGGTATTGGAGGAGATTGACCAGAACACTGATCATGAATTACGGGAGAAAATGTTGCAACTTCTCAATGTGCTCTCCATATCCATTTTAGAAGTCAATGAGGCAATATTTACGCTTGCCAGTGTTTACAGAGAACATGTTTTGCCGCGAGAAATTAATGATACAGTGCATATCGCGATAGCGTCGTATTATGAGATTGATGCTATTGTATCATGGAATTTTAGACATATTGTTAATCTGAAAACGATGAAAGCTATTCAGGAAATCAATATAAAACAGGACTATCCGAGTATTCAAATTTTAACCATAGAAAATTTAGGTGGGGATCAATATGGCGCAATATAATAATGATTACACAAAAGAGGAAGATGTGGCTTTATGGCAACTGCATGAAATCAGACATCAACTGGCTGAACAACACCAATCTTCTCAGCAGATTAATACGAACGGGCAACATGTCATCAAACGATACAAACTGAATAATCTCAAAATCATCCAAGGCAAGCAAACGGATGAATTAATACATTCCGTAGAGGTGTAAAAACTGTCTATTGATTACAAACAGGTTTCCTTATTCTGGATTCTGACTCATGAATTTTGAATACCTGAAATGTTACTATTAATATTTGTGGAGGTGTAAAATGGCTCTTTCTGGTTTGGATATCTTCAAAAAATTACCTAAAACCAATTGCAAAAAGTGTAATTTTCCTACTTGTCTTGCCTTTGCTATGCAGGTAGCAGCAAGCAAGGTTGAGATCTCCCTCTGTCCTGATGTCTCGGATGATGTTGTTGCTCAGATAGCTGAAGCAACTGCCCCGCCAATTCGACCAATAACCATTGGTATAGGTGATGGTGCTCTAAAGATTGGTGAGGAAACAGTCATGTTCCGCCATGATAAGAGATTTGAACATCAGCCAGGGATTGGACTTTTGCTGACAGATGAGATGTCGGATGAGATATTGAATAAACACCTTGAGCAGTTTAAGACAGTAGGGTTTGAACGGGTCGGGGTAATGATGAAGGCAGAGATTCTGGCTATTAAGAGTGTGACCAAGTCTGTAGAGCGGTTTAAGGCTGTGGTCAAAAGAGCCATGGATGAGACTCAGGGGTTGTTGATACTGATGAGTGATTCACCAGATATTCTTAAGGCTGGATTGAGCATCTGTAGTGAACGCAAGCCATTGATTTGTGGGGTGAATGCAGATAATCTTACTGAAGTAGCACAATTATCTAAGGAATATAATTGTCCGGTGGTAGTAAAAGGAGAGCAAATAGATGAAATAGCTGATTTGACTAATAAACTTAATTCAGCTGGGGTTAAGGATATTGTCCTGTATCCGGTTAGTACATCCATGAAGGATCGTTTTGAACAAGAGACAATGATACGAAGATTGCCCTTAAAGAAAAAATTCAGACCACTGGGATTTCCAACGATTATCTTTCCTGGTGATTTTACGACAGATAAGGATGAGGAGATGTTGATTGCAGCTACCTTTGTGGCAAGGTATAGTGGGATTATCATCCTTTCTACCCTTGATCCGCATTATACATATCCGCTCTTCTGTCTCAGGATGAATATTTACACAGATCCACAGAGACCCATGACCATGGAAGAGAAGGTGTATGAATTTAATAACCCTGACAAGGATTCTCCGATTCTGGTAACAACAAACTTTTCCCTGACATACTTCCTTGTTACTGGTGAGATTGAGTCGTCAAGAAAGCCTGTTTGGCTGGCAATACAGAATACTGAGGGGCTTTCTGTTCTGACTGCATGGTCAGCAGGGAAATTCAATGCAGAGTCAATTGCTAAGTTTATCAAGAGTTCAGGGATAATAGAAAAGGTCTCTCATCGAAATATCGTTATCCCCGGATATGTAGCTGAGTTATCTGGTGATTTAGAGGAAGAGTTGGGTCATGGCTGGAAGGTAACTGTGGGACCAAGAGAGGCTCCAGCCCTTCCCGGCTTTTTGAAACAGTGGCAGGCGTAAATTAAAAAAATAAGCGTTTATTCTAATTAATGGAGAAGATAAGAACGCAGATTTTCAGGATTTTTCAGGATTACGCAGATTTTTTCTTTGATATTATCCTGATAATCAGCGTAATCTGCGTCCTATTTATTTCTCCCAATCTTTCACCGTTGAAGACTGACGATTGAATGTTTATATTAAAAGGAGGTATGGTAAAAATGGTTCTTGTCATAGCAGAAAATATTCATGTTATAT
>JBDRAP010000110.1:0-2279 GCA_043823615.1 bacterium | reverse complement strand
TCCTGTACTTGGTCCAATAAAGAGGCTATAAAAGGAAAAAAGAGCCATGAGTTGTCCCAGATTGGTCTGCCCAGCCAGATTAATTGGTTTGGTATGTGTCTTTGAGATTATTTGTTCAATTAGGTCATGCTCTTGAGCACTGCCACTCATCACTATCCTTACCTTGTACCTCTCACTCAAGCCATCAATCAGCTTGGCATAACTCTCTTTACTCCAATTCAATGCCGAGCCGCTACTGCCTGGATGAATGCCAATCAATGGTGATGTCGAAAGCAGGTTGTGCTTATTTAGTAATGATTGAGCATAGAGCCTATCATCATCTTTTATCTGCAAGGTTATGTCTCTTTTTGATGCAATATCCCTGTCTGTTGCCTTTTCTGCAAACTTTAAGCAATAATCTATCTCATGGCAAGCTATTTTTGTGCGGTGAATATAGACCCTCTTGTTAAATAATATTCCCACAGGCTTATACCCTGTTCCTATCCGATAAGGGATTTTGCTTAAGATACAGAGCCATCCATTCCGCCAGCATGGATAAAGGATCACAGCCATATCAAAGCCTTTTTCCCTTATTTTGTGTGCCAATTCAAATATATTTTGTCCTTGATCAATAATTATCTCGTCTATATCCGGATTGTTCCACAGGATGTCTTTATTGTAATCTTGGATCAAAATTTCAAGATGTGCCTTGGGATAATGTTGCCTAAGGGCAGATATTGCAGGTAAACTCAGGATAAGATCCCCCATATGATCATTTCGCAGCACAAGTATTTTTTTTATCTCGCAAGCAATGCTCATAACTCAATCACCATCACTAACATAGTCTTGTAGTCTTGTAGTTTTATACTCGATGTTTAAGTTTTTTGTAATTATTCAGTCAATTCTTTGTGGTGTCTGAATAATAAGCGACCACAAGGGTCGCAGCTACGAGTCTTCACGAATATCTGTAGCTGCAGGGTGACAGGGGTGCTACCCTCTTGTCCCTGCGGCATACAAGGGGTGCCGGTACAGAGCCGCCCTTACAATATATTACGCTTGTGCCACACGGAAGACCTCTTCAATAGTAGTTAATCCATTAAATACCTTTTGTATCCCATCCTCGAGCAATGTTTTTAAGCCGTATTTTTTTGCTACTTCCATCATCTGGGTTCCGCTGGATCTATCTACAATCCTTTCTTCAAGCTCAATGGACATAGTTAGTAGTTCGAATATGCCGATTCTCCCCTTATAGCCGGTCTTATTGCAGAATTTACATCCCTTACCCTTAAATAGCTGGGTATTGTCAGGAAGCGGTATATTCATTTTATCTATAAGTCTCAAGAGAGTATTAGACGGATTAATCAGCTCTTTGCAATGTTGACAATTGGCTCTGATCAATCGTTGAGCAAGAACACAACGAAGGGTAGAGGCAATAAGGAATGGCTCTATACCCATATCTATAAGCCTGGTAATCGTACCCACAGCATCATTGGTATGCAGGGTACTCAGTACCAAATGTCCGGTTAGGGCAGCCTCAATAGCTGTTTGAGCAGTTTCAAAGTCACGAATTTCACCAACCATGATGATATCCGGATCCTGTCGGAAAAAAGCTCTTAAACCTGCTGCAAAGGTAAGCCCTATGTTGGGACGAATCTGCACCTGATTAATCCCATTAAGGTAATACTCTACCGGATCTTCAATGGTAACTATTTTTTTTGTTGGAGCATTTAATGTATTAAGTGCAGCATACAGGGTGGTAGTTTTCCCACTACCGGTAGGACCTGTAACCATAATTATCCCATTTGACAGAGAGACGGCTGCCTTGAAATCTTCTGTTATAGATGGTGTTAAACCAATCTCATCAAGACCTAATGTAATGTTTGATCTATCTAAGATACGAATAACCACCCCCTCTCCGGCAATGGTAGGCAAAACAGAGATACGCATATCAATAGCCTTATTCTTGAGAATTATATTGAGTCGTCCATCCTGTGGAAGTCTTTTTTCAGTAATATTTAGTCCAGACATAATCTTAATTCTGGAAATAATAGATGGCTGCAAAGCCTTTGAAAGGTTCATAACCTCCTGCATAATCCCATCAATACGATACCTTACCTTCATGATATTTTCAAATGCTTCAATATGAATATCACTGGCTTTTTTTTCTATAGCCTGAACAATTATCCCATCTACAAGCCGAATAAGCGGGGTATCAATGATAACAGGTGCTTCTTCTTTCTTTTTTCTATCTATTTGGATATCTAAGCTGGAGATTGCACGGGCAATATTTTGAAGATTTT
>JBDRAP010000109.1:0-2497 GCA_043823615.1 bacterium | reverse complement strand
GCAGTTTGTAAGCCATCTTGATTTAAGAAATTGCCTGCGGTTATAGCTATTCCTTGCAATAGTGACGGGTCAAATAGAATATCAAACGATGCACCATATAGCCCGACTACCTTATCTATCATTACATTTACAGTAACATCTTGATTTGTAGGGACATTAATTGATTCAGTTTGTAATTTTAATATTGCAGGCAGGATATTAATTATTGTGGTTGAGGTTAAAGGTACCACTTCTAAGGTATCAAATGCGGAGTCTTGCATGACCATATTGGCCAATCTTAAGGTTGTAGTTCCCGCAGATTTAGCCTTCATCGTAATTGCGACTAAACTGCCCGACCCTGTTACACCGGATACCTGCCCCAATCTTGATATACCCATAATTACCCTGCCCTGCTCATTATCTATCTTACTCAGGAATGAGGTTGAGATGGTTGCTTGCCTTAAAAACCCTCCTTCGGTAGATTCAATTACCCTCAACCTATCCGGATCAAAGATAATATCAAGCGATGCACCATATAGATCAATCGCACCTTTCGCATCAATTATCACAGTAAATGTCTGATTGGACAACACTTCTGTTGTAGCAGGCGTTATTTTCAAGATTACTTGGGATGGGTTGATGATAACCAATCCATCAAGAAGGGTTGCAGGGATGACATCAAGTTGTGAGTTTTTAAGTAAGGTATTCTTAATCATAATCGTGGCTGTGCCAGAGAATTTCGCCCTCAGGGTGATAGAGACCAAGGTGCCGGAGCCACTTACCCCGGTTACAGTTCCCAGTCTGGTCAGACCAATTACCACCCTGCCTTGCTCATTATCTATTCTGCTTAGGAATGAGGTTGAAACAGTAGCCTGCCTTAAAAAATCCCCTTCTTCAACCTTGACTACCGTCAATTTAGCCGCATCAAAGATAAGATCAAAGGAAGCACCATATAAATCAGCTACCTCCTCTATATTTATATTCACAGTAAAGGGTTGGCTATGAGTTATATGCATTGTAGGTGGTGCTATCTTCAAGGTAGCAGCATAAGGATTTGCTACTAAGAAAGTAAGCATAAAAAATATCATCCCTGCTTGTTTAATGGAAGTAATCATAAACTCCTCACTTTTGACTTGTAAAGTGTAATCAACCTGTGCAATTAGAAACAGAGAATATATCCGCAGATTTCGCAGATTATCGCAGATTAAAGAGACAGAAGGCAGGCACGGGGGCCTGCCCCTACGGCAAATGTCTCAAAAACCATGTAGAGACGCAATATATTGCGTCTCTACTATGTGCCTTTCAGATTTTTTCTGATAATCTGTGAAATCTGCGTAATCTGCGGATAAATCTTAATTGCACAGCTCGCATTTATTTTACTAATGCATGTGGAAAATTTGGACTATCTGGATTTACTATTAGTTTTCTATGACCCGGTAATACAATTAAATCCATATCTTCCATTGGAACAGCACCAAGAAGAACTTCATCACCTAAAACTAAAGCTCCAACAAAGCAATTTCTATTTTCAAAAAGTACTTCAATTGGACCAACATAAGAAACCATTTGTTTTCTACCATCTGCGGTTGTTACTTCACGCTGGCTATTAATCTCTAATTTGAGCTGGAGTGCAATATGATCCGGAATACATAAAGTCAAAGCCCCCGTATCAACCATTGCTTTAACTGTAATTATTTTGAGATCTGGCAGGCGAGGATTTTTTAACTTTATCTCTGTATGAACATATCCCATAACTTACCTCCTATGAATTACTATTTATTTGTAACTATTTAGCTATACTAAATGTGTAAGATAAGGAGAAAAAAGAGAAAAGGGAGAACAGGGGAGAATACAGAAGGACAGAATCAAGAATATTCTGACTCCTATTAATCTTCTCCACTTCCCTTTTGCAATCAAGATTTATCCACAGATTACACAGATTTCACAGATTAAAGAACAAATCGCTTGTATTCTAAGCTTTCTACTCCAAAGTTTAGAAGAAGCCCTGTTTTTAATCCCGTTGCCTTTAGATAATTGATAAGTTGAGATTCCTCTTGTCCGCTAAGTTGATTTAATGCCTTTAGTTCAACAACTATTTTCCTCTCAAAACATATAAAGTCAGCCCTATAACTTGCCTGAAGAATCTTTCCTTTATAATAAACAGGTAGTTCCACCTCTTTCTGAAAAGATATTGTAACTATTCAGGCAACAAGAATAATTATGAATAATCAATAATTCATGGTGGAAAATTGCCTGATTTTTTATCACTATTATTGCACCATGATCTTCTCAATCAAGCAATTGAGATTTCTCCCTTTGGTCGAAATGACAGTGAGCAAGCAAAGTGTCACAGTATCTCTTTTTGGTTGAAATGACATCTTCTGTCATCTCGACCAAAGGGAGAGATCTATCCTGAATAGTTACAAGATATTTCCTGTAAATCAAACTCAATGGCTAATGCCTCCTGATAGACAGCCTCCAGAAAGCCACAGCCCAAGGTTCGATGCACATCCATCGC
>JBDRAP010000108.1:0-2273 GCA_043823615.1 bacterium | reverse complement strand
AGGCAAAAAGAATCATATTGATAATGGTCTGGAAACCGTAATGGAATTATTTTGTCAGGCTCAAACTGTCTCAGGTTATATTCAAAAGACTCTGGAGAGCCAATGCCTGAACATGCAAGGATTGTTTTTCCTTTTATTAATGTTAAGGGGTAAGAATTTATCCCCTGCTGAAAATGTATTGGCTGATGAATGCTCTGCAATATCAATGCACTTGGATTCATGCTTTTAACCATATTCAGACAATGGGCATTATCTTCTACCATATCTGTATGGGTCAGAATAATTACCTTCGCCCTTTTCATAGAGGGAAGGGTCTCCCTTAGCACCCCCTCTGGAAACAATCGTAATCCAGCCTGAGGAATAGAAACATCATGCAATAAAATATCTACATCCCGATAAAGTTTGAGATGTTGAAAACCATCATCAAGCAAAAGGGTATCACAGCCAAATTCCTCAATAGCATACTTTCCTGAAGCCCATCGATTTTTGCCTGCCAGCACAGGAATGCCTTTTAGGTTTTTAGATAGAAGACATGCCTCATCCCCAGCATCTTCGGGGGAAACACTCATGTCGTTGTTTCTTTTATTGTGCCCCTGTGCCTCTTGCGTCCAGTTTTTATCATCAAAAACAACCCCTCCACATCGCTCATATCTACTATGATAACCCCTTATCAGCACCCCAACCCTTTTGCCTGTATCCCTTAATAAAGAGGCTATCTCTATTATTGCCGGTGTCTTTCCGCTGCCGCCAACCGTAAGATTGCCCACACTGATTACCCTTACAGGAAGTTTTTTCTTTCTCAAAAAACCATACTTATACCCACATATCCTCATTTTAATTAAGACAAGATATATGAGGGATAATCCCTTAAGGATTTGCCGAATGAGTAATCCCCTTCTTTTTCCAAGCATAATCTCACGGAAATACATTATCATCATGTAATTATTATATCATCATAAACAAGATTTGTCAACCTTGTTTCAGGCACTTCCAGTAATTCTCGGTGAACATAAGGTTTTATTCATATTCTTTCCTAATGGGGATATTGGCAGGTTTTCTGTATGTGGCATGGTGAATGATAAGGCTATGATGTGGACAAAGTCATTTGATGTTGCAGGTGAAGTTGCGACCTTGAGCAATTAAGATTATCCACAGATTACGCAGATTACAGATGAGAATAGAGAAGGAAAATCGTAGAGACGCAAGATTTTGCGTCTCTATCATGTCTCTACAGGTTTGCCAGACATTATGTGGTAGTCGCAGGCTTTAGCCTGCGTAACGCAACCTAAAGGTTGCGACTACCAATTCTTAACTGATAACTCAAGGATTACTTCGTGAGACTCTTTTGTCTTACAAGAGAGCACCTCTGGCAATTGTCTTTAATCTGTGGTAATTCTTGTGAATCTGTGGATTATTCTCTATTTCTAATTGCACAGGTCAAAAAGTTACAATCTATACAATCCTTAAGATTGAAGGATGTCTCTGGGTAGCAAGCTCTTTTAATGCACTGATGGTTTCTAAGTATGTATCTACAGCACCCTGTATACCCTTTTCTCGTTTTTCTTCTTCTGAGACAGTGATCTTGCGGCCAATTATTGGACCTGTACCAGTTGTTTCACCAAACTGGTCTGTCATCTCTAACACCACTAAGCTGTCATCAAAGACAGTAAAGTGCTGCAATTTCTTGCATAGTTCGGGTTGCCATTCCTTAAATTCATGTCTGAGAATAACTACCAATTCAGCCCGATTGGCTTCGCAAATCAATTCTCTTCGTTGGTATCGGATGATTTCTTTAACCTTATCACGGGCAAAGGTCTCTTTTGATATTACAAAAAATCGTGCAATCTTTATTTGTCTGTCTTTTCGTTGAAGAAGAGATTTATTTATCTCTTGAAGCCTTTGGTGAAAGGAGTCATCCTTCCATCTTTCTACCCAAAAATCAATACAATTTAATTCCTTTTGTGTCTCTTCGGTTTCCTTCAGGATAAGGGTAGATAACTCTTTTTTATCATCCATAAAACACCAGCCATTTTTTTCATCTCCTCGACCCTTGTTTGCCATTTCATCATACCTTCTTCAATCAGGATAACCTCTCGAAGGGCAATCTTTCTTAAATACAAGTCATCAATGCCGTCTACGATGTGTCTCAATCCTTCCATGATTTAATTCCTCCTTTCTTGATTTTTAATGTCCAAAAACAATTATCCAACTAATCCTTTTTCCACTAATATCGTGTCAACTGTTAATTGTCACATAGTTAATTATGTATGGAC
>JBDRAP010000107.1:0-3298 GCA_043823615.1 bacterium | reverse complement strand
CAGCCAGACCAACACCCTGAATGGTTTCCTGCTGGGCTATTCCCTTTTTAGCAAAGATAACCCCATCATTTGCCAAAAATATAGTAGCATTGTCCTTATTCTCTTTTGCCCCCTTAGCTGTCAGGAAAGCTAAGGATGCCCTGTTTGGATCATTCAATCCACAAGTGCAAACAATCAAAAGCTCAGCCATTTTTCTCTACCTCCATGTTTTCTGTGAACATTTTTCATGCCTGTCAACAGGCTGTTACGGAATGGATGAAAGTGTCATTCTAAGCGAATGTGAGGAATCTCAACTCATTGATTTTTCAAAAGGTTAAGATTTCTCGGATTCCCTCGAAATGACAAAAAGACACATTCCGTAACAGCCTGTCGAGTGTCAATAAGTTATAATTTGAATTTTATCACATGAAATTGGAGCTGTCAAGAAAAAAATGTATCCAAAGGCAATGAGTCAGTGAAATGGGGAAAATTTCTATAGGAAAGATACACACCCCTTACCCCCTCTTTTTAGAGGGGAATTCTACACCCCCTACCCCCTCTTTTTAGAGGGGAATTCTACACCCTATTATTTTTAGCCATATTCCTTTCCTATTCCCCTCTATTAAGAGGGGTTAGGGGTGTGTTTCCCTCTATTAAGAGGGGTTAGGGGTGTGTGAATTCCACTCTACTAAAACAGAAGACACCTTTCGATAGACAATTTCCTCCCCATTTCACTGACCCATTACATCCAAAGGCAATGGATCATAGGCTTACAACGCTCACAGTAATGCTTTTTTGAACTATCAAAAATTTGCCTTGACAATCAGGAATAAGAATGTTATATTATTCCAACACAAGAAGGTTGAATTTTTTTGTATCTAAATCTAATCTGAGGAGATATTAAATATGAAATCATTGGTTATTGTCGAATCACCTGCTAAGGCAAAGACAATCAATAAATACTTGGGAAGTGATTATCAAGTATTAGCTTCTATGGGACATGTTAGGGATCTGCCTGCGAAAAAGTTAGGTGTGGATGTTGAAAATGATTTTAAGCCTACCTATGAGGTTATTTTGAGTAGAAAAAAGACAATGGCTCAGCTTAAGACTGCGGCAGCCTCTGCAAGCAAGATATTTCTTGCCCCTGACCCTGACCGTGAGGGTGAAGCCATTGCATGGCATTTGGCACAGGAGCTTGGGAGTGGAAAAAAAATATATCGTCTGACATTTCACGAGATAACCAAGCAAGCTATCAATGAGTCTATTAAAAACCCAACCAGCATTTTACAGGATAAGGTAGATGCTCAACAGGCAAGAAGGATACTTGATCGTTTGGTCGGTTACAAGATTAGTCCAATTCTTGGAAGAAAGATACGGCATGGTTTAAGTGCCGGAAGGGTTCAGTCTGTGGCTGTTCTTATGATATGTGAGAGGGAAAAGGAGATTTTAGCCTTTATAACTGAAGAATACTGGTCAATTATCGCTAACCTGAAGAAACACAATGCCAAGACACAGATAACTGCTAAATTAGAAAAGATTGATGACAAAAAAACCAGCATCCCAAATAAGGAACGAACAGACGAGATATTGGCAGACCTTAAAGACAAGAGGTTTATCATCTCTACTGTTACTAAAAAACAAAAAAAGCAAAATCCTGCCGCACCATTTACTACCAGCAAGCTACAGCAAGAGGCATCCCGTAAGCTCAGGTTTACAGTCAAAAAGACTATGGCTGTAGCTCAACAACTTTATGAAGGGTTGGATATTGGAGAGGATTCCCCTGTTGGTTTGATTACCTATATGCGTACTGACTCTGTTCATGTGGCATCTGTGGCTCAGGCAGAGGCAGCAGAGTATATTCAGAAAAAGTATGGAAAAGAATATATACCTGGAAAACCGCCGGTATATAAATCAAAGGCATCTGCTCAGGAAGCACACGAGGCTATCAGGCCAACATCTGTAGGGTATGAGCCGGAATCAATAAAACAATACCTTAGTCAGGATCAGTATCGGTTGTATAAACTTATCTGGAATAGGTTTGTTTCCTCACAGATGTCTTCGGCTATTCTGGAGATAACCACGGCTGATATTCTGATTCAGGGAAAGAATAAGTATCTATTCAGAATAAGTGGGTCTGTGGTTAAGTTCAATGGCTTTATGGCTGTTTATGTTGAGGGTAAGGATGAGGAAGATGATGAGGAAAAAGAGGGGATTTTGCCACCTCTTAATGAGGGTGAGGAGCTTGATCTCCTTGGATTGGACGGGAAACAGCACTTTACTCAAGCCCCGCCAAGGTATACAGAGGCTACCTTAGTTAAAGCCCTTGAAGAAAAAGGAATCGGCAGACCAAGTACCTATGCTCCAACTATTAGTACCATTCAGGAAAGGGAGTATGTGGAAAAACAGGATGGCAGTTTTAGACCAACAGAGATAGGAATGCTTGTAACCGATGTGTTGACTGGCGCCTTTCCTGATATAATTAATGTTGATTTTACGGCTAAGATGGAAGAGGAATTAGATAAGATTGAAGAGGGGACAGTTAATTGGATAAATGTTCTGAAAAGTTTTTATCAGCCATTCTCTGAAGCATTAAAAAATGCAGGGGATAAGATTCAGGAAGTAAAAAAGCAGCAAGAGACAGTAACTGATGTTAAATGTGCAAAATGCGAAAGTCCGATGATAATCAAGCTTGGTCGTCATGGAAAGTTCCTGGGGTGCTCTAAATATCCTGAATGCAAGTACACTACCCCTTTTGAGGTTAATGAACAGGGCGATATTCATGCTGCCAAGACAGAGACAGTTGATGTAGTTTGTGATAAATGTAATGCACCTATGGTGATTAAGGCAAATAAAATGGGTCGGTTTTTGGCTTGTTCTGCTTATCCAAAGTGTAAGAATACAAAGTCAATGAACAAGGATACTGGTGAGGTCAGGGAGGCTAAGGCTGAGCTAACAGATGAAAAATGTCCAAAATGCTCTGAAGCCTTGATCCTTCGTGGTGGCAAGTACGGCGAATTCCTTTCCTGTAGTAAATATCCAGAGTGTAAGTATACCAAGTCAATTGGGATTGGTGTTACCTGCATGGTTATTAATGAAAATGGACAGGAATGTGGTGGTAATATTGTGCGAAAGCCATCCAGAAAAGGATTTTTCTATGGGTGTGATAACTACCCTGCATGTAAATTTGCTACATGGGATGAACCCACAAATAACAGATGCCCAAAGTGTCAGCAGATGCTGGTCAGAAAGGTGAAAAAGGGCGAAGAGGCATTGTTTTGTGTGAATAAGGGTTGTGAATATAATGAAGGGAGATAAGGGA
>JBDRAP010000106.1:0-6370 GCA_043823615.1 bacterium | reverse complement strand
CAGACTCGCCTGATTTGCATAGGTTGCTGTACCCGCCAATTCTGCTTGTCCTGCCTGACTTGCATAAGTGGCTGTGCCTACAGTAAGTGTTGGATAGCTTGTGCCTGTTAGCTGGTCTGCCTTTGTGGAGTATGTGGCAGTTCCAGAATAGGTGGCTGTGCCTACCTCAAGCTCTGCTGGAGTCTTGCCTGTAAGTTTATCTGCATTTAAGGCTAAGGTAGCTGTCCCCGCTAATCCTGCTTGACTTGCATAAGTGGCTGTCCCCGATAGTCCTGCCTGTCCTGCCTGAATAGCATAGGTAGCTGTGCCAGGAGCAGCACCAGCAGTCTCTGCGTATGTAGCCGTCCCTGCACGATAAGAATAGCTTGCTGTGCCTACCTCAAGTTGCTGTGGGGTCTTCCCGGTGAGCTTCTCTGCATCCTGTGCCTTTATGGCAATGCTTGCAGTGCCTGCTTGTAAGCTATTGGTAGCAGTTTCAGCATATCTTGCCGTGCCTGCATAATTTGCCTGAAAACTGTAACCAACCGATACAAGCCGTTGTCTTTGACTCATCTCACTGTCTGTTCCTACTTTTACACCTAACCAGTAGTCTTTATCAAAGGGTAGATTCAGAGTGGTTGAACTACCCAACAACACATTAAAGATACCGTTATTTACTGATACATTCTGGGTTTCTTGCCAGAGAAAAATTCCTCCTGTCGGTACCTCATAAATACTGAATTGCATATCAAGAGTGCCAGTAACAGGACTACCACCTGAGTCTGTCAACTTGCCTTGATAATTGATAAGATTTGGCACACCGTAAGCCACCCCTTGCACTAAAACCATTCCCAAAATTAACACAAATCCCCATACTTTCTTCATAATTCTACTTCCTCCTTAATTTTTATTGTAAACGGTATCCCTGCCTGTCCTATTTTCCATTCATATTCGCAGACAAGGATGCCTACCCCACTCCGAGTGTTGGCATAACGCTACAGTTTCAAAAAACAAAAAAGGCAGGTTAAAACAATAACCTGCCTAAAAACATACTATATGCAACTGTAGATAATATTACACTTAGGATAAACTCTGTATGTATGTATGTATGTATGTATGTATGTATGTATGTATGTATGTTACCAAACAACATTTTTTCTCTCCTTACTTTTTCCCCATTTCTTCTTATCTTATACTACCTAAACATTTACAATATTATACATAACTATTCAGGCAGTGTAAGAAGGGGGATACGGAGATAGAGGGAATAAAGGGGATTAGTAATATCAAAATATTAGATTCCTACTCTGTTTGTGAATGTTAATAGGACTTTCACCCATCCTATCCCTTGTCAGAGGTGCTGTCTCCGTTAACAAGGGACAATTGGATACTCCAATACTTATCCATAATCTATTATCTCCCTATCTCCTTCATCTCCTTATCCCCTTTTTATATTCCCTGAATAGTTACGATTATACTCATTATTTATCATTTGTCAAGAAAAATATTTGGAAAAATGTAATGAGTCAGCCTGACCGATTGCTGACATCGCCTATTTTTAATTGACAAAGAAAAGATTATATGGTAGAATTTAACTATTATGGTAAGAATGGCAAGAATTATAATTCCAGATATTCCATATCATCTTACTCAAAGAGGCAATTACCGACAGACAGTTTTTGAAAGTGAGGATGATCGAAAACAGTATTTCACAATAAATAGGCGCTGTCCCCAGTTTCCCCAATCACTGAGACACTACATGCTGGCAGCAATTATCCTGATTATCTCGGTTAATGCTGCAGCAGACAATAAATATAGCTGGCAGACAATCATTGATAATCATTTTGTTGTCGCTTTTACTGAGAAAGACCGAAAAATAGCAAAAACTACCGTATTAATTGCTAATAATTTTCATTCGCAGATTAGTTTGCTTTTGGGTGATTATACCATGAATAGACCGGTATACATCATCATTGCCCCATCCAGACAGGTATTTGAAAATCTAAGCGGTATCACAGAGGAATGGGCAGTTGGGATGGCTGATAAAACCAATCGGATTGTTATCCTTTCTCCAAGACAATTTGGAAGTAAATCTGAGATAGAGCGACTAATACGGCATGAATACACCCACATCTTATTGCATCAGACAATAAAAGGACATTTTCTGCCAAGATGGTTGAATGAAGGGTTGGCAATGTATTATGAGTCTAATGTTTGGCGTATTCCGGATAATATCCGATTGACTGAGGCATTCTTAACCCATTCCCTTCTTTCACTTGACCTGTTGAGCTGGTATTTTCCGTCGAACCGAAAAAGTGCAGAGCTTGCATATAGCCAGAGTTTAGATATTGTAACCTACATCATAAAAGAGTATGGCCATGAGAGTCTTAAACAACTGATAGATGAAATTACTATGGGACATGATTTTGATGCAGCTATGCTAAACTCGCTTGGGATTGATACTCTTTCTCTTGAAATAGCATGGCATACATCACTTAGTAAGCGATATAAATGGTTTTATTGTCTCACTGATACTGCCCTTATTTGGGCAATACTGCCTATTATCTGCATCATAGCCTATATCCGCAAGACAAGGCAGGCAAAGAGAAAGAAGCTGCAATGGGATATTGAGGATGGAATAACTATGAATAACCAGAAGATAGCAGCAAATTCGATCACATCTTCAATAATTGGAGAAACAACTAATGCATGAAAAAAAGATAAAGCATGGTTTGGCACATGCCTATTTTTTATATCATTATATTCGTGGCAGCCGTACCCTGAATTACATGCCCATGAACCTTATGATTGAACCTACAAACATGTGTAATCTTAGATGTCGTATGTGCCCACAAGATGGACTTATGACCCGTAAAAAGGGCATGATGGATATGGAGCTCTATAAAAAGATAATTGATGAGGCAAAATCATTTGTCTGGTGTCTCCAACTGTTTCATACAGGGGAATCACTCCTTCATCCAAAACTGCCTGAAATGATTGAATATGCACACAAGGCAGGGATGTATACTGTACTGAATACCAATACCACCCTTTTAACTAAGGAAAAGGCATTAGAAATATTGACTGCCGGGCTATCTCAAATATCATTTTCATTTGATGGTCCAACACCTGAACTCTATGAGAAAACCCGTGTTGGGGCATCGTTTGAACAGGTGATGAATAATATCAATACATTCATTGCCCTGAAAAAACAGCAAAAGATAAAACAACCATATACTATTATCGAAGTTATTCCTATGAAGGAAACACAGCCCTATTTGCCTGATTTCCTGAAGAAACTTAAGTCATTTGGGGCAGACGATATCAGATGCTGGGGGTATCATGAATGGACACATAATAAGTCAATCAATAATCAATATTACCCATGCGAATATCCCTATACTGTCATGGCTGTCTACTGGGATGGCAGGGTTGGACCGTGTTGCATGGATTATGATGGCAAATACATTATTGGAGATGTTAAAGAACAATCTCTGTCTCAAATATGGAATTCATTAGAGCTTCAGAGGTTAAGGGCTGCCTTTCGGGACAAGAGCTATCCTCAGACAGAGCTCTGCCAAAATTGTTCATTCCTCACCTCTCCCAAGACATATGTCTCCTTGTCTGGCAAGGCATTTAAGGTTCTTTCTGGTATGGTAGGTAAATGGAGAAAAGGGAGAAAAAAATGCGATTAAGAACAAAGATTGTAATTGGTATATTGTTAGAGATATTATTGGTCTGGCTTTGGCTTCATTTTATTGATGTTAAAACTGCTGTATCATACATCAAAAAAATCAATATTAACCTGATCTGCTGTGGTATGCTCTGCTATGTTGGTGCATATTTCATAAGAAGCATTCGCTGGAAGATTATTCTGGATCCGATTGCCTCTGTTTCCATAAAAAAGATATTTGCCCTGTATACTGCCGGCATGTTTGTCAATTATCTTTTCCCACCATTACGGGGAGGAGAATTCACCAAAAGCATCTTTCTTCGCAAAATGAACAATGTAGGTATTTCCCAGACACTTCCAACGGTCTTTGTGGATAAGGTTATGGAGGCATCACCTGTGGTTTTTATCTTCTGTGGCATTGTCTTTTCCCCCCATGTTCCAAATTTAGCAAAAATAATTATGTTTCCTATGTTGCTTATGTTTCTAATTTTTGCTACCCTGTCTATCATAGCAGCAAAAAAAAAGGAAATGACCAGCAAAAGATTAAAAGCCCTTTTCCGCTGGCTTCCAAAGAGATTTCAGCACAAGTTGTTTGATGCAATTGATTCCTCTTTTTCAGGCATGGCTATCTTAGAGGAACACCCGATAAAGCTACTGGGATTAGTCTTATTGTCCTGCCTTGCCTTCCTGATGGATGCCTCTTATATCTTTTTATTTTTCAAGGCATTTGGAGTAGCAATACCCTTTTGGGTTGCTCTTGTTGGTTATACCTTAGTCACCTTTTCTTATATTATTCCTAATCCGCCATGTCAGATTGGCAGCACTGATGTAGTAATTATCCTTATCTTTTCAGGGATATTTGGCATTGATAAAAATATGGTAGCAGCTGTGGATATTTTGGCTCACACCCTGACCGGGTTATGTATCATTCTTAGTGGCAGCCTCTCTTTAAGTATAATTGGATTAAAACTTAAGGAATTAGTAGAGATAGAGGAAAAGATGGATAATGAATATGATGAGAAAATAGAACAGAATGCGGTGTAAGAAAAGGGTCTGTGGAGGTGTTGAAATGCTACGGATAGGCATGGCTCAGATTAACCCTATTGTTGGTGATTTGAAAGGGAACGGACAAAAGATTATCGAATACATCTATCAGGCAAGGGATGATGGCGTAGACATCCTGAGCTTCCCGGAATTAGCTATTTGCGGCTATCCACCAGAAGACCTTGTCTTTAAGCCACATTTTGTTGAGGATAATATAAAAATACTTGAGAAAATAATCAAGCATACAAAAGGTATCACCATCATAGTTGGATTTATTGATACAAACAAGGATGGAGATATCTATAATGCTGCCGGGATTTGTCATAACCAGAGCATTGCTGGTGTCTATCATAAAATGAACCTGCCTAATTATGGTGTATTTGATGAAAAGAGGCATTTTAAGCCTGGACAGAAGCCTCTTGTCTTCACCTTAAACCAGACCGTAGTTGGACTCAATATCTGTGAGGATATATGGATAGAGAATGGACATGTCAGCCTTCAGACAACAAAGGGCAGGGCTGAAATTATTATGAATATCTCTGCCTCCCCTTACCATGTCGGCAAGGGTAATCTGCGGGAAGAGATTCTGGCAAAAAAGGCTGTGGATAATAGCGTTGTGATATGTTACAATAACCTTGTTGGTGGACAAGATGAGCTGGTATTTGATGGCGGAAGCATGGTCATTGATCAGCATGGCAAGATAATTGCATATGGAAAACAGTTTGAAGAGGATTTGATCATTGTTGATCTGCCGATAGGGGTGGGTTCCAAACCCACCCTCTCCACTCCATCTGAAGATATGATAGATGTGATCAGGCTCAAGGGAACAGACAGGAGACAGAAACAGAAGGCAGTCGATATTCCCCATGTTCTACCAATTGAGACAAAAAGGCTTAATGAGTTGGAGGAGATATATCATGCCTTGGTATTGGGTACACGGGACTATGTCCTTAAGAATGGATTCAGGCAGGTTATCATTGGGTTGAGTGGAGGGATTGACTCTGCACTTGTAGCTGCTATTGCTGTTGATAGCCTTGGCAGTGAGAATGTAGTCGGTATCTCTATGCCCAGCAAATATTCTTCTCAGGAAACCCAAAATGATGCCCAAAGGCTTGCGGAAAATCTGGGAATAGAGTTTCATATTGTACCCATTATAGACATATTTGAGACATACCTCAAAACCCTGGAGCAAGAGTTTACTGGATTACCAATAAATGTTACTGAAGAAAACCTTCAGGCAAGGATACGAGGAAATATTATTATGGCTTTTTCAAATAAATTTGGCTATTTGGCACTAACCACAGGTAATAAGAGTGAGATGGGGGTTGGATATTGCACCCTTTACGGTGATATGGCTGGTGGCTTTGCGGTAATCAAGGATGTGCCAAAGATGTTGGTTTACAGACTGGCACAATATCGTAATGATAGAGAGATTGTCATACCATCGGGAATACTGACTCGTCCACCCTCTGCAGAACTCAAGGAAGATCAAAAGGATGAGGATACATTGCCCCCTTATGAAATACTTGATTCTATTTTAGAAACATATGTAGAAAAGGATAAAAGCAGTAAACAGGTTATTGATCTTGGGTTTGAACCAGAGGTGGTAAAAAAGGTTATCCGAATGGTGGATACAAGTGAATATAAACGCCGCCAGTCTCCACCAGGGGTAAA
>JBDRAP010000105.1:0-8367 GCA_043823615.1 bacterium | reverse complement strand
GTAACCTGCCTAAGAATCAACGACTTTAATCATCACAACAAATCGACTTGCAGAGGTCTGTCTTTACAAACACCTCTGTTTTCTTCTAAAAACAATCCTCTTGTATCACCCTTGAAAAAATTGAAATCTCCCCATCCCCCCCTTCATGAGATAAAACAAATGACCCCTTACCCGCTTTACGCCCTCCTACTGGTAGTTTTATGGCGTAGTATAGAATTCAATTTTGCTTTATCGAATATTCAGTGCTAATAATTTTCCCTTGCAATTTTTTTATCCATATGGTATACTTTATTTATATTATTGTCATTGTGGTCAAGGTGTGCTTTATGAATCAACAACGAGTTATAACATTAGCATTAATTAATCTGTTTGTTCTTTATCTTCTCTGCTTGATAGTAGTTTGCCCAAGTTGCTCTGCTGAGTCAAAACTACAACTTTCCTTGCCAAAATTATCCATAGATGAGCAAATACTTAAGACCCTTCCCTTAAAGCCTGTGGCTTCTCCTGTCGCTGTTCCCAAGAAAGAATCATCAACCATGCCCTTTCAAACCTTGCGAAATGATGCAGCAAGCTTGGTAAAGCCAATGAACACAGAAGAAAAGAAAGGGCTGCTGCCTCCAGAAGAAAGCATATCCGTTCCTGAAATTCCAGGGTCAATATCTTATCAGCCTAAGTTTGAAATAAATAAAGAAAAATGGGAAGAAACAAGAAATAGTGTGGAAAAGGCAGACAGAATAGAAGAAAAAAGTACTGTCAGGACAGAGACAGAGGATACAGGAAAAGAGGAAGTAATCAGAAGGCAGGAGGCAGGGGGCAGTGAAGGGGTTGGAAAATCAGAGAATACAGCAGAGGTGAGGAGCTTAAAGGAAAAGATTGCTCAGGAGGAAAGGAAACGATTTGAAGAGGAACAAAGGCGTGTAAAGGAAGAATTCCAGAGGTTGAGAGAAGAGACAAAAGACAAGAGGCAGGAAAAACCAGTGACAGAGTTGATACACTCTGTGATAGTAGATGATGTACCAGAGGTTGATGGGTTTAAGCCACATGTAGGAGAGATGCCGAAGGAAGAGGAAGAAGGAAGTAAACAGTCGGCAGTCGGCAAGAAGGAAGAAGGAGGCAGCAAACAGGAGGCAGGGGTTGGCGTGTTGCCTTCGACAGCAGAAGACAAGGAGAAGAAAACGCACCGATTCATGGATGCTTCGAAGAATATTATCAAGGGTTTGAAACTGCCATGGTTTAAGAAGAAGGAAGAGGGAGGCAGGAAGGAAAAAGGAAGTAAACAATCGGCAGTTGACAAGGAAGAGAAAGTAGACAGTCAACAGTTGGCAGGGAACAAGAAGCAGGAGGCAAGGGTTGGCGTGCTGCCTTTGCCAGCAGCAGCTCCTGTCAGCAGCACTACCCCATCAGCAGGAGAACAGAAAGAAAGCAAAAAACAGATAGGAATATTGTATAAGGTATTTAATAAATTGACTGGTCCTCATGATGAACGCCTTGAAACAAAAAAGGAATTGTTTAACATTGATCCTGGCAAAGGAATATCAGGAGACCTCGCTTTTGCTAAATTAAACATTAGCGGCAATAAATCCATTGCAGTCAACTATGGCAATGCTGCCTATATTGATAAGGCAAGAAGGGATAGAAAAGAAGCTCCACCCATATCCTCTACCGGCTTTGGTATTAATCAGATATTAAATGTTAAGCTAAGTGGTGGGGTTAATGACAGGATATTTGTAAATGTAGATTATAGCGACCAAAATGGTCAGGAACGAAGAACAGTAAGGGTAGATTATAAGGGATCAGAGACGGCTGCCATTTCTGAGATAAACTTTGGTGATGTAAATCTGTCTGATATCTCAAGCCCAAACGCCAGATTCGTTAGTTCTAATAAGCAATTGTTTGGGGTAAGGGCAAAGGGCAAGTATCGAAAACAGTATGATGTGGCAATGGTTATGTCAAAAACAAAGGGGAAGACAGCCACTCAGGTACTAAGCAAAAAAGACAGAAAAGCCACAGAGCTGACTCATACCTCATTTGTCAGATATAAATATTATCAGCTTATCCCTAAAATAAAAGGGAAGAAAAACATTACTATTCAAGGGGTCTATGTAGATAATCGGAATAGTACTGATGTTAACAGAAATAAATCGGCTACAGCAACCGTTACCCCATCAATGGTTATAGAGGGTGGGACAACTGCTGTATGCAATGATAATTTGACTAAATTTGAACGATTGGTCAATCAAAAGGATTATACCATTGACGAAAATGGGATATTAACCATTAATCGAAGCATCAATGAATCATATTGCCTTGGGGTTGTCTTCACCTATGGCAGTGAAACATATCCGGCAGCCTACAGTAAGGATGCAGAAAACCCTGGATCCGTTTGGATGATAAAGCCACGATCTGACCTTTCAGGTTGGACGAATTACGACCTGTTTGAGTGCAGGAATATATATAGCCTCAGCGACCTCAAGACAGGTGATGTTGGGGTAGAGATAGTTGATAAACAGGGCAAGAGCTTTTTCACAGATGGAACAATCACATCCTATGCCCGACTCTTTGGATTGGATAATAATGCTGACGGCTTTGTGGATAGTGCCTTTATTGACTATAACCGACGATTGCTTATCTTTCCGGATGATACCCCATTTAACTTGATAAATTCAGGGAGTACAGAGACTAATGGATTTCTGAATGCTACAGCTACAGCTATGGCTACAGAAACATTAAGCAAGTATTCAGCCGGAGAGATGTATAAGCCAAATTCTGATAGAACAATCATTAGCATGGAGCCAACCTATAATATTAAATTAAGCTATAAAACCTCTGGAAGGGATGCCTATATGCTAACAGGATGGAATATTGTTGAAAATAGTGAGCAGATATTTGTCAATAAGGTTAAAATGACTCGGGGCATAGATTATGGGATTGATTATTCAACAGGATTCCTGACATTCTACACCAACCCACCGGATAATGCTGATATCAAGGCAGAGTATGAATATGCCTCTTTTGGTGCAGAGCAACAAAAAAATCTGGTTGGGGCAAGAATGCAGTACAAGCCCAATGACAACTTCTGTTTTGGTTCAACCCTTATCTATAATGGGTCGCCTGGCTCTATAGATATCCCGAAGATTAGCTCATCCCCTGAGAGCCTTCAGGTCTTCGGAATAGATACGGCTATCAATCTTACGGCTTTGGCAAACAAGGCATTTAAGATGAAAAAACCATTACCATTTTCTATTTCCCTTGAAGGTGAACTGGCTACATCCCGATTAGATGTCAATACCTTTGGCTATGCCATGATTGATTCTATGGAAGGGGCAAAGGAAACGACCATGGTTTCAACCCATAAGGATAACTGGCAGCTTGGCAGTCTGCCGCCAGGGACAGGGACAGAAAGAATTAGGCTAAAGGCAGAAGATAGTCCTGATAATGAAGCAATTACCGGTCCTTACAGTAAAAAAGCAGAGATAAAATGGAAGGATAGGGATAATGATGAAAAACAAGAGGAAGAGGTCTTATATCTTGATTATGCCCCTCGCTCTCAAGTGGGGACTTGGTGTGTCTCTGTTGTCAGCCCACTTTCCCGAGGGGCAGGTAGCATGGACATGCGGGATTATACGGATATGGAATTCTGGATAAAGAAGGATGTACTTAAGTCTGTAAAGATATTTATTGACCTTGGAAAAGTTTCTGAAGATGCAGATGGTACAGGCACTGTGCCTATCTCTGAGGATAAGAATAAGAATGGACTCCTTGATAAGGGTGAGGATATAGGTTGGGAGTTTCATGAGGGAACATATACGACTATGGTTGGAGCAGACAACCGTAAGATTGATACTGAAGATTTGGATGGGGATGGACAAATAAGCACCCAGAATCACTACTTTACCCTTAATCTTGGTTCGGCAACAGATATTACGCAGGGAATAGGATTGAATGAATTTTCCCGCTACACAGTATCATTAAGAAATGCGATTAAGGGTAGCGGTGAGCCAAACTGGGAATTAGTCAAACAGATCAGGATACGGCTTGAGGGGACAACTACAAAGGCAGGACAGATATGTATTGGTGGCATCTCTCTGATAAAGAGCAGGTGGAGCACAGGATCAATTACAACAACTACAGATGCGGCAACCATTACAGTCAGCTCCCTGAACTCTCAGGATGACCCTGATAAGTATCAATCCATTAAGAATGAGCCTGGCTTTGATTCCCTGTATCCAAATAAGGAGATTAATCGGGAAGAGACCATGGTGATAAAATATGATCTCCCCAAAGATAGCGGAACAGTGACCAAACCAGCCGGGTTTGTTTTTCGTAAATTCAGGCAGCAAAATTATAACCATTACAAAAATATTAACTTCTGGCTGAAAAATGTCAGCGGCATAGGCACAGGGACATTCTTTGTAAAATTTGGAATTGATGAGAATAATTTTATTGAGTATGCCTTTTGTCTGCCTGAGAGTAAGGGTTGGAAAAAGATAGGATTGGATATCCTTGAATTAAAGAATAAGATGGTTGAGATTATAAAAAACAATGGTACCAAAACAATATCATCCTTTAACTATGCAACCTCAACTGGAATTTTTAGTGAACGACCGCAGGTTACCCGTATTATGGGTAAGCCTGAATTGACCAATATCCAATGGCTGGCAATGGGCATACAAAATGAGACAAATAATACAATCGATGGAGAGATCTGGATAAATGAGCTTCATCTTTCCGGAGCAGAACCAGTAAGCGGTGATGCAAGACGAATAACCATTAAAACCGTGTATCCGGGATGGGGAAGCCTAAACCTAAGCAATGAAAATATTGGGGGTGAATTTCAGAGGATAACCGATGACAAACCCAGTTATAATGATACTACCTCTGATTCTATCGCACTTGAGTTTAATAAGATAAAAATATTGCCTGTTTCCTGTTCATATGAGAAAAAACTTGAACAAACGGATCCAACCAAGATTAATGATATTCTAAGGTCTGACTTTGGATCAAAAACAACCGTGTCTAAACGCATTACGGTTAGTCTCAAGGAGTTGGGCAGCCTCAAGATAGGGACAGGGGCTGTCTCATCATACCTAAGGAATAAGATTAGCCCATTGAACATTAATGCTGCCTATAGTGATAATAATATTAATTCCAAAAGACAGGATAATACCTCGCTCAAGGATTCATATGCCCTGTCCGGTGATGTGAATTACAAGTATACATTCCCAAAGAAATTTCTAAAGATTATACCCACAGGGGATTCTCTTGTCCTGTCACCTGTATACAAATATAACCGTACCTCGAATAATGAAAAATATCCTCTTGAAACAGTAAGGGATAAGGAGGATAATCGCATAACCGATGATGGTAAATTAAGCATAGATTTTACTCCATTCAGACAAAAAGGAAAGGATAATGTGCCGGGAAAAATTATTCTTTCTGGAAACTCTGATATAACTTTATGTCAAACACGAAAACAACTTATCCAGTTTGGAACAGTATCTGCTGCCAACTATCAGTTGGATGAACGAAAATTTGGCGTAAATATAAAAAATGTAAAATACGATGCTATTTCTGGTGTCTCACCCAAACTTGAAACAGAGGTTCATTTTGATGAAGGCAACTTCCATAACGATGGGAGTGGTAAAAGGTTAAAGGATTTGGTCACGAGCAGCCGTTTTGTTGTTAGTGGTGATATCAAACCAGGGGAATGGTTTAAGCCTAAAAAATCAGACGAAAAATCCTTTGCCCCTGATAGAGGAACAGCATCACTGACTAATACTGCCTCTTGCCGGTGGTGGACAAAGCTGCCAGGCATGGTAACTGTTAGCCCGAGCTTTGAGGCAATAGTAGCTGCCAATTATAGCAATGTGAAAGAAGGCATTTCCATACTTGATGGAATGTCTAATGCATATAAGGATTACTATAAATCCAGACTCTTAAAAGGGATAGAGGCAGAAGAGGGAACACCGGAACTGTTGTTTGGGTCAGGTACAGCCAGATCCAAGTCATCTACCTCCAGAAAATTTAATCTGACAAGTAATTGGTCAATATGGAAGCCCTTAGAGAAAAGCTCTCTTGGATATGTTTTTTTTGAGGAAAAGAGTCAGACAGGGGTAGGTATGCCGGCTCTAAAAAATAATACAACCTATTGCCTGGACATGTCCATGAATATAATTCAGGCTATGATAGACATCATGGTATCAAAAACTGCCGGCACTACCTCCCAAACCTTGCCACCGAGGTATGCTAAATATCTCGGTTCATCCACAACTGTTGGCACCAAGATAACGAGGTTTCATGAAGAGGATATGAGCCAAACACCAGTAAGGGTATCAAACAATCTTGAGTTTAATTCAAACCTGTGCTCCAAAAGACTGATAGGAAGGATAAACACTACATTCAACATGGGCTGGACTGATAAAACAAGTCATAAGCCAAATGGATTAAAGGACTATAACCGAACCATAAGCCCTGCACTGGAGTTGAAATATAATTATGATAGTGCCAAATCAATAGGCATGTTTGGTAAAAAACTTACCCTGAGTCGAAAGCTTAATACCACAGGTAGTGTAAAAATGAATTTTGTTTATAATGAGGTTGATAGTCAGTTAAAGGAAAACAAATGGGATTTTCTTACTAAATTTACAAATGACTATGAACTTCAAAAGAATACTACCTCATCCATGGGGTTTGAAGTCGGCTATACCCATAATGGGCTTGAAGATAAGAAGGACTTCTATAACTATAAGTGGAATGCTGATGTGAAGTTTAAGTTTTAGGAAGGAGAGGGGAGAAGAGATCTCACGCGGAGACGCGGAGAACGCGGAGGGGGAGAAGGGAGAAGAGAGATTCTCATGTAAAGAGGGAAAGAGAGAGATGATGGATATTGATGAAATTACGGGTATTATTGTAGATACTGCGTTAGATATACATAAGGGACTTGGCCCTAGTTTGTTGGAATCGGAGACGCGAAGAGAGGAGAGATTCTCACGCGGAGACGCGGAGAACGCGGAGAGGGAGAAGAGAGATTCTCATGTAAAGAGGGAAAGAGAGATGATGGATATTGATGAAATTACGGGTATTATTATAGATACTGCGTTAGATATACATAAGGGACTTGGCCCTGGTTTGTTGGAATCGGTGTATGAGGCTGTGTTGGCAAAGTTGCTTGTAGAAAGAGGTTTGCATGTTGATCGTCAAAAGGCTGTTTCCTTTAGTTATCAAGGCATCTATTTTGAAGAGGGCTTTCGTTGTGATCTTGTGGTAAATAATTGTGTAGTCGTAGAATTAAAATCCGTTGAAAAAATTATCCCTGTCCATCACAAGCAACTCTTAACTTATTTGCGTCTTATGCATCTTGAGACAGGTCTTCTGATTAATTTTGGCGCTCCGATATTAAAAGAAGGGCTTCATCGTATTGTCAATCATCATACTCCTTCCGCATCTTCGTACCTCCGTGTGAACCAAAATACTCCTTGTAAAATTTTCCCCTCTCCCTCCGCGTTCTCCGCGTCTCCGCGTGAAAATCTCCCCTCCCCCTCCGCGTTCTCCGCGTCTCCGCGTGAGTCATCTTCTCCCTCTCTTCTCCGCGTGAGTCAATAATGAAAGTATTTGTTTCAGAACATGACGCCAATCAAAGAATAGATGCCTTTCTTGCCTCTTCTCTCAAGGTATCTCGTACCTTTATTCAGGAGATGATAGAGGAAGGAAGGGTAACTATAGAGGTGCCAAGGGGGAGTGTCTCTCCAAAGGCACATTACAGGATAAAAAAGGGGGATTGCCTGAACATTGAATTACCGGCTAAGAAAGAAACCCTTATTACACCGGAGAGATTGCCACTGGATATTCTTTACGAAGACAGTTTGATAATTGTTGTCAACAAGCCAGCCGGCATGATCACTCACCCAACCCATAAGATAACGACTAACACCTTAGTTAATGCACTATTATCACACACCAAGCTATGCCAGGTAGGTTTGCCACTTCGACCAGGTATTGTCCATCGTCTGGACAAGGAGACATCCGGGGTAATCGTGGCAGCAAAAACAAACAGGGCATACTGGCAGCTTACAGCCCAATTCCACGATCGTAAGGTATACAAGGAATATCTTGCCATAGTACATGGATGTATCCAGAAGGATGAGGGAATTATTGATGAGCCTATCGGACGGTCTCAAAAAGGTGGAACAGGGATGCAGATCCGTGGACGACTTAGCCGACCAGCAGTTACTAATTATCTCGTGGAAAAAAGGATTGGTCAGGAATATACCCTGTTAAGGGTCAGGATATATACCGGCAGAACACACCAGATTCGGGTACATCTTAAGTCTATAGGGTATCCGATTGTAGGGGATAAGCGATATGGTT
>JBDRAP010000104.1:0-3009 GCA_043823615.1 bacterium | reverse complement strand
CCGTGGAATTCATCGCTTCCGCCCATCATCCTTGAGGCAACAACCATATCTGCCTGTCCGGATGTTATCTGCTGAACCAATTTTGGGATGTCAGATGGTTCATGGGAGCCATCTGCATCTATAAAAACAAGGATATTGCCGCTTGCATATTCTGCCCCTATCTTATAGGCAGCACCCTTGCCCTTGCCATTATCCATGATCACACTTGCCCCAGCTTGTCTTGCAAGCTCTATTGTTTTATCTTTCGAGTGTCCGTCTACAACCAAAACCTCATCTGCATAAGGCTTAACCTGCTTAACAACCTCTGCTATACCGCCTTCCTCATCCTTTGCCGCAATAATTACTATCACCTTATCTGTACTCACATTTGATCTTTTTGTGTGTTGTTTGCTTGTTGTGTGTGGTCTGACCTTTCCCACATCTCTACACCCTGTAATAAGCAAGGATCCTGCCATATTTTTCACCCCACAAACCCTTTCCATAAATTCACCCAACAGGCTGACAACCCCCACCAAGCCATCCGGAACAACCGGGTGCAGAAAATCAAACGGTACAGCCTTTGTCCCGCAAAACCCTGCAGCCCTTAATTGCTTCAGTATCTTCCAACTAAAGAATGCCGTCTCATCGGGTGATTCGCCAACCAGACGGCCCAGTAATTTGATGTTTTTAATAAGCATGTTCTGTGGGTTAAGCATATTGGGTTCAGTAAAAGCAAACCTTCCCTTATGAATTAACACCCGTTTTATCTCTTGCAGGGCAAGGGGCAAATCCAGATGATGAAGAACTGCATTACCAACTACTGCATCAAAGGAGTTGTCGTTAAATGGCAACCGTTCTGCCTGGCAGAGGACAAAGGAATTCTGGGTTCTGATTTTAACATTTCCCATTTGTGACTCTTTCCCTATTGCCGAAAATAGCAACTCCTCTGAGATGTCTGTTGCAAATATTCTTGCACCTGTTTGAGCAACCTTAAGGGTATACTCTCCTGTGCCACACCCAATCTCCAGCACTCTCATCCCCTGAGCAATGCCACACCCTTTAATAATTAAACTGCTTCTTCGTTCAATCCTTTTTTTGCCGGCAAGGGTAGATTCTCCCCAGACAACCTCTGCCTTTTCTGCAATCCTGCGATTATGTTCTTGTTCTCTGTAAAGACGCATCGTACCTCGTAAGCGTTCAGCTGTCAGCTATCAGCCGTCAGCAAAGACCATAGAATCAAGACAAAGGAGGCTTTCCTACTTTGTCGCCTTCCTGTTTTTTTTGTGTTGTAATACCTTGTAAAAGCTGAAGGCTGACTACTGATAGCTGAATGCTTCTTACCCTACCTCTTACCAGATAGCCATACTTCCTTGCTGCTTATATCGTTGTTCCTGTCGTTGTTCCTGCTGTTGTGTTTTTGGAGTAAATCCCATCTTTCCCTCATATTTGTTGTTATAAGCAACAATAGAATCGCAAATGGAAGAAACCATATTATCCCTGAATTCTTCACTCCTCAATCTATTTTCTTCAAACGGATTAGTAAGAAATCCCACCTCAATCAAAACCGCAGGCATCATCGCATCCCTTAGCACCCAAAAGAATGCACTCTTTGCTCCACGATTTACCATTCCCATGTTTTTACATGCTATTGACTGAACCAATCTCGCCAATTCTATGCTTTCCTCAATAAATTCTTGTTGAGCAATATCGCCAAGAATAAGTTTAATCATATCTACATTATTAGACTTGTTTCCCTTTTCCAAAGAAATTACCTCATTTTCAGCAGCAGCCAGTGCCCTTGAGGCATCATCTGATGCCTCTGTAGAAAGGTAAAAAACCTCAAATCCATGTGCCTTACTGGCATAGGAGGCATTGCTATGAATAGAGATAAACAAGTCCGCATTTTTATAATTGGCAAATCGCGTTCTTTCGCGCAAGGGGATGAAATAGTCGCTGTCACGGGTAAGAAGAATATTAACATCAGGCAATGCCCTTTGAAGGACAAACCTTAATCTTTTAGCAATATCTATGACAACATTCTTTTCTAACAGCCCTGTTCTGCCTACTGCCCCTGAGTCATTACCCCCATGTCCGGGATCAATTACAATTGTCCTGATCCTGACACTATCTGGTGGGCTATTTTGTGCTATCAAGCTACCAGTGGTGCTGTCTACTTGTCCGATGCTATTCATTATCTCTATGCTACTTGATTTTTCTTGTACAGGATTTTTTACCTGCTCCTCATATATTCTATTAGTCAATTTTATTGGGCTGGTTGTTGTTGCTGAGACAGTGTCTTTGGCAGAGGCAGCATCTCTGCTAAGCAGATTGGATGATGGAGGAAATCGTCGGGTCATCTCTTCCTCCATAGAGGAGACATAGGTTTCTTTGGAATCTATAATTAATCTTTTATTATCCTTATCCCATCTTATCAAGAAATTAAAGGGATTAGCAAAGTTGCTGACAATAAAGCTCAAGGGAATAAATATTCTCCCTGTAATCAACCTGATCGGAGCATCCATTTTATAATAACGGTTATTTATCCGAACATTTGGGCTGCCGATACTAAAGTTAAGGGTATTTTTATCCTTAGTCAGTACCACTACCTTTGCAATCGGATTCCATTGCATATATGCCTTAAATATCTTTGCTATCTCCGACAAACACACCATGGTCTGTCCATCATCAACTACACATTCCAATGTTACCTTTAATCGATTAACATTATCTATAATTGTAATGCTTTCTCCAAACACAGAAAAGGGAAAAAAACAGATTATTAAAAATAGCCCAACCCTTATTTTTTTCATCTGATCACCATTGTAAATTTGATATAATTTTAATGAGTATACCATAGCTTACTGCTTTTGTCAAATAAATAATGGGCAGTCTGAATATTCGATAAAGCAAAATTGAATCTCACACTACACCATAAAACCACCACTAAGATGGTGTAGAATGGGCAAGAGAGCATCTATTTTTATGAAGTGGGGTGGGATACCTCAAATTTGAGGGTGTTAAAATGGGGGG
>JBDRAP010000103.1:0-4247 GCA_043823615.1 bacterium | reverse complement strand
CCCTCCCGGAAATGTTTGCCAATTGTATGAGGAGGGAAGGGATCTCTTTGCTAAGAATAAGGTTGATAAGGCATATCAAACCCTGCGCAGGGTGGAAAGATTAAACCCTGACTTTTATAAAGAGGGCTTTAACTATATGCTTGGCTATCTTTATGAAAAAAGGAATTTGGACGATAAGGCTATCTCTCAGTACCTCAGGGAGGTAAAGCTCAACAAAAAGACAAATGCAGATGGGGAGAAGATGTATTATCTCAGCCTGCTTGGTACTGCCAGAAGCTGTTATTCTCGTGCCCGAATATACAAGGCATTTTCGACTACAGCAGCTAATACAGGCTTGAACTATTATAACCTCCGTCTCCTGACGCATGAATTACAAAAGAAAAATCAGGAAAGGTGTCAAGGATTAAAGATTTATGCCAAAAAGAGGGATTATCTCTGGTATTATCGCGGGCTTTGCTATTATCTTCTTGGAGATTATCAAAAAGCCATGGCAGAATTCGAACACATCCCTTCCAGTTCATCCATGTATTGGAAGGCAATGACCAAACAAGGAACATGTTATTACAAATCAGGTAAATATGAAGAGGCAGCCAAATTATGGGAAAGGGTCAAAAGCAGCCAGATAAACAACCCTGCTCTTTTAAGCGAACTCGGGTGTGCCTATGCTGAGTGTAATCAAAAAGATAAGATGCAGGATGCAATATTATGGGGTACAAAGGCAAAAGATAGAAGATTGGCATGGATTTATCTCAAGAGTGGGAATACAGATAAGGCGATAGACTTAATGAAAAATCTCAAGTTTTATCAACCGGAATTAATAGATACATGGGGCGAATATACCAATCCTCAGGAAAAGATAAGAATTAAGTATACCACAAAATTTTATAACCCCTCAAATTTTAATTATTTAGCCGATATTTATCTTGACATGGCAGCTAAATACTATGGGCAGTACCTGAAATACAGCCGTAATAAGTGTGAGATCCTTTATCAGACAGGGATGTGTTATCTTTTATCAGGAGATACAGGAAGGGCAAAAAAGGTTTTTAAGGATGTTATTGATGATAGAGAAACTAAAAATGTTAACCGTGTTATGGCTCAGATTTATTCAGGAATTTGCCTCTATCAAAAGGGGCAAAAAGAGTCTGCCCTCAAAATATGGGGGGATATCGTCAGTCAGGAAAAGGACCCTGTCCTGAGGAGTCAGGTTGGCATTGTCTATGCTAAGCTGGGGATAAGATCAAATGAGATTATACCCCTTTGTGGCAGTTGTGAGGAGACAGGCTCACAGGGGATACTCTCGTGGAACCTTGGCATAGCCTATTTTAGTCGGGGAATATCACTTGACAACCCGGGATACCTGTCAAGGGCAATGATGAGCCTTGAAAATAACCACATTCAGGAGGCTGGTTATAACCCGGAAAGGAATGAGCCATTATTATTAGTTGATATGGCTAATGTCTATTTTAACCAAAGACTGTTTTCGCAATCTGCAGAGATATTTCTGGCACTTAAAGGGAGCTATCCTGAGACCGCACAAATACTTAACACTGTTCAGGGAACAGGCGGGATGTGGAATATTATTAAATGGGAGAAAAATGTTAGCTGGCAGGCTGCATGGAAGATGTGAATCTGGTAAGCGTTCAGCTATCAGCAGTTAGCATTCAGCACCATCCCCTAACCCCCGTCAGCAGGGGATAGGCATTACGGCATAAAAGGAAGTAGCACTTCTGGCAAGAATAGCACCTCTGGCACAGGAAGGCGTAAAGTTAGGAACGCTTCATTTTGCTTTGATTTTATGGTCTTTGCTGACCGATGACCGCTGATAGCTCAGCTGAAATATTACTATCTTTTCTGTGATTTGATTAGTTTCCATTCTCTGTGCCTCTGCGTCTCTGCGGTGAATTATTACAAAGGAGGAATAAGATGATAAGAAAGATATGGATAATAATGATCATTGTGTTTTTGAGCTCAAGGGCATTTGCCGGCGGTGAATTAAAATACGCTGAATCAGTAGAGCCCCAGACACTTAATCCATTAAATATGGTGGATACTGTTTCCTTTCGTTTTTCCAATCTTCTTTATAATGGTTTGATGTGGACTAACCCGGAGATGCTGCCTGAACCTGAGCTTTTGAAAATAGAAGAGCCAGTGAGTGTCTCGGAGGATGGGAAAACATATGTTTTTCAACTCAATGATAATGTTGTCTGGAGTGATGGACAGCCATTTACTGCTAAAGATATAGAATTTACCTATAAAATGATTACAGATAGTAGAACAGATACAAATCTTGGCTGGATACGGGATGTATTCGCAGATGTGACTGCTGTAGATAAACACACAGTAAAATTTACCCTTCAGAGAAAAATAAACAAGGATGATTTATTGGGAAGGTTGTTTTTTAAGGTTATTCCGTATCATTGTTTTCCGGAAAACAAGGAATATATCTCTGCTAATGATGATTTTGGGAGGACAGTGATACGTGGTACTGGTCCCTATATCTTCAATAAATGGATACCTAATAGGGGTATTAGGCTTATTAGAAATAAAGGATATTTTAAGCCATTTCGGAAGCTGAATGAAGAGCAGGGACAAACAAGGATAGATGAAATAACCATGAAATATATCAGAGATCCACGCGTACAGATAGAATCATTGCTCAACCCAGAGGGAATACACCTTATCCCGGTAGTTAGTCCTGTTTATTATAATGAGATTCGGGCAAATGAGGATTGTAGCCTGATAAGATACAATTCACGAAGGTTTGCCTTCTTTGCCAATAATTGTACCCATGAATTTCTCAAGGATCCACGGGTAAGATTAGCCCTAACCTATGCCGTAAACCGTGAGGCAATGATAAAAAACATATTTGGGGCAGATATGGATAAAACACAGATTATGTCAGGACCATATCCACCGGGAGAGGGGGATCCAAATCTTGAACCCATTCCCTATGATCCTGAAAGGGCTGTTAAATTGCTGAATGAGGCAGGATTTTTCGATAAAAATGGGGATGGTATACTGGAAAAAAATGGCAAGAATTTTGAAATTATGCTGAAAAGTTATGCCCAGGATGAATGTATGCGAAAGATTTGCACCATGTATCAGGCTGATTTGTTAAAGGTAGGGATTAAATTAAAGGATGGGAAGATAAATTTTATGGAGATGAATAAATGGACACAGGAGGTGCTGAGGGATAGAAGTTTTGATATTGCCTTTGGCACATGGATATTCCATGAGGATACAGATATTGTTGATGACCTTTTTTCCTCTTCCTCGGCAAGATCAGGTGGCAATAATTTTGTTTCCTATATTGACACTCAGGTAGAGAAATTTCTTTCTGTAAACAGGGTTACTATTGATGGAGAGGTGAGAAGGCTAAACAAACAGGAGATTCATCGGATTATTCGACAGGAGTGTCCCTATACCTTCTTATTTACTATGCCAGAATATGCCGGTATAAGAAGCAGTACCTTAAAAGGGGTGCTTATCCACCCATGTTATTTCTTTGCTTATATTACGGATTGGTATTTGAGAGAATTATAATGGGAGCAGAATAAGTCTTATAAGACCTATTCTGCTATGGATGGATGAAATTATGGCATTATTTTTAATGTTAACAAAGGAAATAGTAAGGGTTGTTACCGTTATCTTGATTGCTACCCTGCTCATGTTTTTTATTGTCTCATCATCACCAGATGTTTCTACTAAAGAAGACAATAAAACATATCATCAATGGATAGGGAAAATCATCCTTAAGCTTGATATGGGAACAACCCGGCAAGGGGAGCAGGTATTATCTGTAGTGCTTTCAAGGGCAAAAAATTCTGCCCTTTTGATCATCCTTGCCATGATATTTGCTATTTTCTGGACATGGTGTTTTCTGATAGCTACCTTTAAGATAAAACAGCAAGGGTTGATAGTCTTTCTCAGGTTTTTGTGTTATATTATCTCTGTATGTCCAACCTTTATTATCGGACACCTCCTTCTGCATTTATCTCATAATAAACTCGTAAGCCCAGAGATATTTGATGACCCTGTATGGTATTATTATCTTGTGCCAGCCATGATCCTTGGAATAACTGATGGGTTTTTGGGTGAAACCATCAGACATGCGGTATCAGAGATTAACCATATCAAGAGCGAACATTATATCAGGATGGCAACGGCAAAGGGGGCAAGTATCTGGCGGCACATGATGAATGACTTTATCATTCACATGTCCAGGATTATCTCTTTGCACATGG
>JBDRAP010000102.1:0-15002 GCA_043823615.1 bacterium | reverse complement strand
ACAACCCTGCAAAAGACAGGAAGGCTTACTATGGAAGAGGTTGAGGTAGTTAAAAAATATATAACTACCTGAAAAGATCCGAGCTGTGCGGTTGTAGATAATTACATCAAAATCATTGGTGCTTTTGGTAGTCGCAACCTTCAGCCTGCGTATAATAACGCAACCTGAAGGTTGCGACTACCTCACTGACGAATCTATATTCATGTGGCTTAATACAGCAACCGCACAGCTCGAAAAGATCTCTTGTATAATCACCAATCTTTCCATAATGGGAATTACTACCACAGAAGGGGGGCAAGCAAGTGTTTTGGATGCGATTTATTTTGATATTATTAATATGTCTTGCTACACAGACATTGGTACCGTCTCAGGCAGTATCTGCAGAAAATCTTATCAACATTGACTTTAAGGGTACGGATATAAAGGATGTTTTAAGGGCACTTGGTGCTCAGCAGGGTGTAAATATTGTTACTGATGAGTCTGTTAAGGGACAGGTAACCATTCATCTTACCAATGTACCCTTTGAGGCAGGATTAAATGCCATCCTCGGTGCCCATCACCTTACCTATGAAAAAAAGGGGACCATCTATCGGGTCATACCCATGAAGACTGAAAAGTCATATTTTCTGAATGTAGAAAATGGATTTCTTACCATGGATGCCAAACAGGTTAATATAAATGATATATTAAGGGATGTCTCTCTGCAAAGCAAGATAAATGTTGTTACAGATAAATCTGTTAATGGGAATGTTTCCCTTTATCTGAACAAGATTCCAGTGGAAGAGGGCTTGCAGACTATTCTAACTACGAGTGGGTTTAAGTATAAAAAAGAGAATAACATCTATATTGTTGGCGAGACAGGACAGGAGAGAATAAAAAATGTTGAGATTAAGAATGGGCTTCTCCTCCTTGATATTGACGGGGCTGATATCCTGAAGGTACTGCGGGAAATATCCCTTCAAGGAGGGATAAATATTGTGGCTGACAAGTCTGTCTCTGGTCTGGTTTCATCTCACCTGGCTAATACACCTGTAGAGTTGGGCTTAAGGGCATTGCTTGAGGCAAATGGGTTTACCTGCGAAAAGGTAAGCGGGATATTTTATGTAGGCGTTGCCAGAGGCAAGAAAACCTTTTCTATTATGGTTGATGAGAAAGACCTTTTATCAGATAAACTCTTCACAATTGATGTTGCATCTGCTGAACTGGGTGAGGTTATCAGGGCACTTTCTCTACAGGGTGGGATAGATGTTGTTACCTGTGATTATGTTCGGGGACAGATAAACGCTCACATTTCTAAGGCATCATTTGAGAAGGTGTTAGCTCTTATTCTGGAGGGAACAAATTATACCTTTAGTAAGATAAATAATATTTATATCATTGGTGAGGGAGTTTCCTTAAGACCAGGTGCCCTGACCTTTGTTACGACAGAGGTGATAAAGATTAATTGGGTTGAAGCAAGTGAGGTGCTAACCATTCTGCCACCTGTTTTCCCAAGGGATAATATCCGGCTCCTGAAAGATCAGAATGCCATTGTGGTCATTGGTACCAGACAGCTTATTGATAAGGTTTCAGAGTTTGTCAGACAGATAGATAAACCTTCCCCTCAGATTATGATTGAGGTATTGGTGGTAGAATTCAAAAAAAATATTGACAATTTCCTTGGAATAAAAGAAATAGGTATTAAGAAGAATGAACATATGGATGTAAGTCTGTTTCCTGGCGCGGCTGAGCCTTTGGTCCTGATCTATGATGTTGGTAGTGTGCTAAAAGACAAATTTTTTGCCAGGCTGGAGGCATTGGTTATGGAAAAAAAGGCAACTGTCAGGGCAAACCCAAGGATTGCAACCTTAAATGGGCATGAGGCAAGTATCAGCGTACTTACCAAGGATAGGTATCGTGAGTTTGCTAAGAGTGTTGAAGCAGATAAGATGCTGCCTGTAAGCGGCCAGCAGACCGTTGAGTCAGGGATAAAGCTGAGGATAAAGCCATGGGTTAGTGCCTCTAATGAAATAAATGTGGACATTTCGTCGGAAATAAGCAATGCCACAGGGAAGTTCAGTGCAGACAGCCTGCCTCAAACCTCTGAACGCAAGGTTCAAACTACCATTCGTGTCAAGGATGGAGAGACAATTATTATTGGTGGTTTAATCCAGACTCAAAGCTCTTTTATGGAGAAACGAACCCCTTTTGTCAGTCGTGTTCCCTTGATTGGCAGAATATTTAAGTGGAAGAGTGATGAGCAGCAACAATCAGAGCTTGTTGTCTATATTACCCCACATCTTTTGCCACTTGAGGCAACACCACTTGCAAAGGAATAGGATAAAACTTGTTGCTAATAAACCTGAGAATAGAGGTTGAAATAATGGAAAGACACAACGAAATATCTGAATTCATCTGGAACATTAAAGAGCATATCCGTGATGAATATAAAGAAAAAGATTATGAAGAGGTTATTTTGCCCTTTACACTGCTAAGGCGTATTGATTGTGTTCTTGAAAAAACTCACGAACAGGTCGTAACGACTTATGAACAATATAAATACAAAGCAACCCCTGAAGTATTAGACCAACTGTTAAAAAAGGCATCTAAACAAAACTTCTACAATATTTCAGCCTTTACCCTGCTTGGTCTAACCAAAGATAAAGATAACATTGGTGAAAATTTTGGTGCATATCTAAAAGGTTTCAATGAAAGCATTAAGGATATTTTGCTGAATTTTAGCGGCGGTCCGGAAAAAGGGCTATCACCAATTTATGAAACCTTGCTTAGAAAAGATCTCCTTTACATCATTACCTTTGAATTTACCAAACTTGACATGAGCCCTGATACAATAAGCAATCACGATATGGGAACCATCTTTGAAATTCTTATCCGTAAATCTAAAGAGGCATCGAACGAAAAAGCAGGACAGTTTTATACACCCCGTGAAATTGTCAGGCTGATGGTTAATCTTGTTTTCTCACATGATACACATGAATTAAATCAGCCCGGTAAAATGGTCAGCATTTATGACCCGTGCTGTGGAACAGGCGGTATGCTGACTACGGCAAAAGATTATTTGCATTAAATGGAAAGAAAACATTGATGAGTATTTTGAACACGAGGTATTGCCCTTTGCCCCTGATGCGTGGATGGATAGAGAAAAAGACAAGATTGGCTGCGAAATACCTTTTACCAAGTTCTTTTATAAATACAAGCCTTTGCGTGACTTGGAAGAGATTATGAAAGATATTGAAGCATTAGAGCAGGAAACAGAAGATTTATTGAGCGAGATTAAAGGAACATAACTATGAATTTAAGCATTGATTTTATATCAGAAATAAAAGAAATCTTAATGCAGGCCAGAAAGAAGGCGTATACCGCTATTAATTCTGCTCTTGTAGAAGCCTACTGGCAAATTGGGAAACGAATTGTGCTTGAGGAACAAGGTGGTAATGAGCGTGCTGCTTATGGTGAAGAAATCTTAAAAGAATTATCCATAGCACTTACACTTGAGTTAGGGAAAGGATTTTCTTATGCAAACCTACGAAACTTCAGACAATTTTATCTAACATATCCTGATGAACAGATTTGCTACACAGTGTGTAGCAAATTAAGCTGGAGTCATAACCGCCTTATAATGAGAGTAGAAAGCGAAGATGCCAGAAATTATTACCTCAAAGAAGCACGGGAACAAAACTGGAGCGTTAGAGTTTTAGAGCGAAACATTAACACCTTTTATTATCAGCGTATTTTATCATCTCAAAATAAAAAAGAAGCTCTATCGCAAAGCAGCTCTTTTGAAAAACAAAATCCCAATGATTTTATAAAAGACCCTTATGTTTTTGAATTTCTAAATATACCAGAACCTTATAACGCTACCGAAACGGAGCTTGAGTCTGCTCTTATCGCACATTTACAGCAATTTCTTCTGGAGCTTGGCAAAGGATTTTCCTTTGTAGCCAGACAATTTAGAATTAGCACAGAGACCAGCCATTTTTTTATTGACTTGGTTTTTTATAATTATATCCTGAAATGTTTTGTTTTATTTGACTTAAAAACATCTAAGCTGACTCATCAGGATACTGGACAGATGGATATGTATATTCGTATGTTTGATGACCTTAAGCGTAATATAGACGACAAACCTACTATCGGTGTTATTTTATGCAGCGAGAAGGAAAAAACTGTTGTCAAATACAGCATTCTAAATGAAAACAAACAGCTTTTTGCCGTACAGTATAACCATTATCTACCCACTGAAGAAGAATTAAAACAGCTTCTTGAACACGATAGAAAATTGCTTGAGGAAAAGCTAAGGAATGAGGGTGGCGAATGAGAAAGTATATGATGTATAAACAAAGTGGGGTTGAGTGGTTGGGGGAGATACCGAGCGGGTGGTCAACATGGAAGGTAAGTCGTTTGTTTAAGAAAATTGGAAGCGGAACTACACCAACGGCAGGGACACCCGAATACTATGCAGATGGAATAATTCCTTGGATTAACACAGGTGATTTAAACGATAGCTACATTAGTGTTTGTTCAAGTTACATTACTCAAAAAGCTTTTGACGATCATAGCAGCTTAAAAACATACGAAGCAGGAACTCTTATTATTGCAATGTATGGGGCAACAATTGGTAAAATTGCGATTACAAAATTTGAAGCTTGCACAAATCAAGCTTGTTGTTCATTGGTTCATCCTAAATTAATTGATACAAAGTTTGCTTTTTATTGGTTTATAGCAAATAAAGAAAACATCATCAACCTTAGCTATGGTGGAGGTCAACCCAATATTTCACAGGATATCGTTAGGAGCTTAAAAATACCGATTTGTGACATCCCCGAACAACAATCTATCGTCCATTTTCTCGATTACAAAACAGGACAGATAGATAGCTTTATTGCCAACCGCCAAAAGCAAATTGAATTGTTGAAGGAGCAGAAAGCAGGCATTATCAATAAAGCGGTAACCAAGGGCATTAATCCGGATGCTAAGATGAAGCCGAGTGGGATTGAGTGGATTGGGGAGATACCGGAGGGGTGGGAAGTGGTGAAATTGAAGTATGCAGCAAAACTTCAAAGTGGAGAAACCATTACTGCTGATGATATTACAGAGATTGGCGATTATCCAGTTTTTGGTGGAAATGGATTGAGAGGTTATGCAGATAGCTATACAAATGAAGGTAATTTTATACTAATTGGAAGACAAGGTGCTTTATGTGGGAACATTAACTATGCTACAGGAAAGTTTTGGGCATCTGAACATGCAGTAGTTGCATATTTAAGAAAGCCAATAAATATTTTGTGGTTTGGCGAATTATTAAGAGCCATGAACCTTAACCAGTACTCTCAGGCAGCAGCACAACCGGGACTTTCGGTTGATAGAATTAAGAATTTGTTCCTACCATTTCCAAATTATCAAGAACAAAATGTAATTGAACTCTACATCAAATCCGAAACCACCACCATCAACACCCTAATCTCCAAATACCAAAAGCAAATAGATTTAATGCAGGAATACAGAACATCATTAATCAGCCAAGCGGTAACAGGCAAGATAGATGTGAGAGAATGGCAGCCAAACAAAAAGGAGAAAATATTATGAGCGATACAAAAGAGATACATTTTGAAAATACGGTGTTTGACTTTCTCAAAGAAAGCAAGCTCTACACCGCACGGAGCAGCAATAACTTTAATCTGGGGTATGCTTTGGATCTTGAATTATTAGAGCAATTCATCCGAGACACACAGCCGGAAACTTGGCGAAAGCTGGAAAAGCAATTCCCTGCAAACACAATAGAAGCCGTTGCCAATGAATTTGCCAAATTGCGGGATAAAAGAGGCGTGCTCAATCTAATCCGAGAGGGTTTTGTTTTGCAGGGTGCAAGTATTAAGATGGTAACTTTTAAGCCGTCATCCGGCTTAAATCCTGAACATCAAAAGAAATATGAAGCCAATCGATTTTCTATAACCCGGCAGGTACATTACAGTACAAGGTTTCCAGACAAAAGCATAGATTTGATTATTGCCATTAATGGTATCCCTATTATTTCGTTGGAATTAAAGAACGAGTTTTCAGGGCAGAATGTAACCCATGCAGTAGAACAATATAGTAAATGCCGTGAAAGTAAGGATTCATTTTTAAGAAACTGCCTGGTGCATTTCGCAGTTGATAACAACACTGTCTTAATGACCACCAAATTAGAAAACGGAAACACTCGTTTCCTGCCATTCAACAGAGAAACAAAAAATCCAGTTATTGAAAATAAATTTGCCAGCAGTTACTTGTGGGAAGAAATCTTACAGGCTGATAGCTTATTGGAAATATTAAACAATTATGTTTTTTATGAAGAAGATGAGAAAACAAAAGAAGTAACCACAATATTTCCCAGATACCACCAAAGAGATTGTGTCTGCAAGTTATTGGCAGATGTCAAACAAAACGGAACAGGCAAAAATTACCTGATTCAACACAGTGCAGGAAGCGGCAAGAGTAAGACAATCGCTTGGTTAGCACATCAACTATCCAATCTATTTGGGGCAGACCAACAGCCGATTTTTGACAGCATTATTGTAATTACCGACCGTATTGTATTGGACAGGCAGCTTCAAAAACAAATAAAACAGTTTGAGAAGATAAAGGGAACCGTAAAAACAATTACTCAAGGCAGTAATCAGCTCATCAAGGCTTTAACTGACGGTGATAAGATTATCATCAGTACCTTGCAAAAGTTTGGCTACATCGGCGAAGTGGCAAAACTTAGTGGAAAACATTTCGCAATTATTGTGGATGAAGCCCACAGCAGTCAAAGTGGTGAAAATGTAAAAGATTTGAAGATCAGCCTTACAACTGATGAGGCATTGAAAAATATTATTGCTCAGGATGATGAAAATAGCGAGCCAAAGGATACCGTAGAAATAGAATTAGAAAAAATCATGGCAAGCCGTCAAAAACTGCCCCATCTTTCATTTTTTGCATTTACAGCAACGCCAAAACCAAAAACATTAGAGTTGTTTGGTATCCCTGATGCTGCCCAAAAATCAGGTTATCGTGCTTTCCATGAATACACGATGAGACAAGCCATAGAAGAAGGCTTTATTCTCAATGTATTGGACAATTACATCACCAAAGGTACTTATTTTGAATTGATAGAAAATGAAAAAGCAGAAAAAGAAAAAGAGTTTGAAAAACTTAAGGCAAAACGCCTTCTGATCAATGAGGTAGGCAAGCATCCTTTTGCTATCTCAGCAAAAAGCCATATCATGCTGGCTCATTTTATGGAAAAGACCGTTCATAAAATTGGTGGAAATGCCAAAGGGATGTTAGTAACAAGCTCCAGAGCACATGCGGTTCTTTACAAAAAAGCGTTTGATAAAATCATTCTTGAACAAGGCTATTGTCTACAAACACTTGTTGCATTTTCGGGAATTGTTGAAATGGACGCTGATAAGTATACCGAAGATAGTATGAACGGGCCAAAGGCAGGAGATATTGCAGAGGAATTTAAGAAGCCGGGATATAAAATACTGATTTGTGCCAATAAATTCCAAACAGGATTTGACCAGCCCCTTTTACATACCATGTATGTTGATAAAATATTGGGTGGTGTTGCAACCGTTCAAACCCTCAGCAGATTAAACAGAGCCATACTCGGAAAGAAGAAAGATACCTTCATTATTGATTTTGTTAATAAACACGAGGATATTCAAGATGATTTTCAGGATTATTATCAAAGCACTATCCTTGATAAGGCAACCAACACACAGAAGCTATATTATTTGAAATATAAAATTAAAAAAGCAGATGTTTTTACTGATGACCAAGTTACCTATTTTATTGAAATGTTTGTCCAAAAGAAGGTGAAGTCTGAAGTCCTTTCGCCATTCTTCAAAAAGATTGTTGATGAAAAATATCTTGCACTTGCACAAGAGGACAAAGAAACATTCAGAAAAAACATTAATAAATATATCAGACAGTATTCCTTTATTTCTCAAATCATTACCTTCATTGATACTGATCTTGAAAAGTTCTATCTCTTTACAAAGTTGCTTTTCAAATACCTGCCTTATGAAAAGGAAACATTGCCGCTGGAAATTACTCAAATGGTGGATATGGACAAATACAGGGTTCAGGAAGAAGAAAATGGAAGCATAATTCTTAATCCTGAAGATGCAACGCTTGAAAACCCGCAAGGCAGCGGACATGGAGGGAAACCGCCAGACACGAAAGAAGCCTTGGAAATAATCGTTAAGGAAATCAATAATAAGTATGCGATTGAATTGGGTAACGATGATAAGGTAGTCAAGGAAATGTATGAGTCATTAAGAAAAGATGACAGCTTAATAGCAAGTTTGCGAGCTGATAATATTGAAGATGTTAAAAGGATGAAACTGCGTGAAAGCATTGATGATGCTCTATTGAAAAATGCTGAACCCCCTATTGAGTTCATGAACAAATTATCAAGGGATAAGGGATTGGCAAATTATGTTGTCAGTCAGTTTTTTGACTTGCTGATGAAAGAGGTAAGTGAAAACAAGAATGGATAAAGACTGTACTATCTCAATTATTAGTGGTAGTTGCAGACTCATACCCTTGCATGAAATAACGCAACCTAAAGGGTTGTAGCACCCATAGTAGTTTGCGACTACCAATTCCCCACCGATAACTGAAGGAATCGCCAGAAATGGCTGATTTTAGTTGACAATATTTGTAACCTATGTTAAAATTATGTAAAATAAAGAGAAGCAGTCAACCAGATAGTCAGCGTGATTTTTATGATTTTTGCTGACCATTGGATGTTTATGCAAAAAGGAGGCTCGTGAAAGATGACAAGAATATTGGTAAGCGATCCACTATCAAAGGAAGGGTTAGCTGTATTGGATGCAGCAGAGGACATAGAATATGACCTTAAGGCAGGGATGTCCAAAGAGGAATTAATTGCCTGTATTGGCGAATATGATGGATTAATCATCAGGTCAGAGACAAAGGTAACCAAGGATGTGATTGATGCGGCAAAGAAATGTAAGGTTATTGGTCGAGCAGGGGTTGGATTAGATAATGTTGATATTGATGCGGCAACAAAGGGTGGGATTATTGTGATGAATACCCCGGACGGAAATACCATATCTACAGCAGAGCATACTATTGCCATGATTCTATCTATGGCAAGAAAGATTCCGCAATCATATACCTCATTGCGAAGCGGCAAATGGGAAAGGAAAAAGTTTGTCGGACGAGAATTATTTGGTAAGACGCTGGGTGTTATTGGTATGGGCAGGATTGGGACTCGGGTAGTAAAATTAGCACAAGCCTTTGGCATGAAAATAATTGCCTTTGATCCATTTATCTCTGAGGATGCAGCTCAGAAATTAGAGGTAAGGATTGTTGATCTGCCGGAGCTTTATAGGCAGGCAGATGTGATTACGATTCATACCCCGCTTTCACCAAAAACAAAGGGGCTTCTTAGCACAAAGGAATTTGAGCAGATGAAGAATGGGGTAATGATAACCAATTGTGCCCGTGGCGGTATTATCGATGAAACAGCCCTTTATGAGGCGATAAAATCAGGTAAGGTTGGCAGTGCTGCATTAGATGTATTTGAAAAAGAGCCTCCTGATATGGCAAACCCATTGCTTGAGATGGATAATTTCATAGCAGTAACCCATCTTGGTGCATCGACCAGCGAGGCACAGATAAATGTAGGGATTGATATAGCCGATCAGGTAGTGGCAGCACTACAAGGTAAGGCAGTAAAAAATGCCGTCAATATTCCGCAGGTTGAGTCAGGGGTAATGGCTATCCTTGGTCCATATATTGGATTAGCAGAAAGATTGGGGTCTTTTGCAGGACAGTTAGTAGAAGGTGGTCTTGGAAATATCCACATAGAATATACCGGGGATATAGCCAGATACAATGTTACACCATTGACTGTTGCCATAATCAAGGGTTTATTATCCAGTGCTATGCACGATTCAACGGTTAATTATGTAAATGCCCCTCTGATGGCAAAGGAACGGGGGATCAAGGTGGTTGAAAGCAAGAGTGATGCCATAGAAGATTTTGCAAATTTGATTACAGTTTCTTTTCTCTCTGCTACAGACTCTCAAACAGTTTCTGGCACAGTACTTAAGACCGGGGAGGAAAGGATTCTTAAGATAAATGGGTTTGATATTGAGGCTGTGCCGTCAGGTCATCTGTTGATATTAAATCAGACTGATCAACCGGGTATTATTGGTAAGGTAGGTACGATTATTGGACAGGAAAATGTAAACATTGGCGGGATGCAGCTTTCCAGAATTGGGGTTGGTGGCAAGGCAATCTCTGTTTGGAATCTTGATAGTGCTATCCCTGAGCATACATTGACTAAGATAAATGGGCTTTCTGAGATTACCTTAGCATCAATGGTAAGCCTATAAAATGGGTAAGGTTATTGCTGTTGCTGGTAAGGGTGGTGTTGGTAAAACAACCATTGCTGCTTTAACTGTTCGGTACCTTCGGGAGCATGGAATGTTACCGATCCTTGCGGTAGATGGTGACCCAAGTACAAACCTTAATATGCTGCTTGATATGCAGGTGCATAAAACCATTGGCAGTATCCGTGAGAATGGAAAAACAGAGAAACCCTTTGGCATGAGTCTGCACGACTATATTGATTATCAAATCAATATGGCATTGGTTGAGGGGGATAATAAGGTTGATCTGATAGCCATGGGCAGGCCAGAGGGTAAGGGGTGTTATTGTGCGGCAAACAATGCACTTCGTGAGTGTCTTTCAAGGCTTTCCTCAAGTTATCCATGGGTGGTTATTGATAATGAGGCTGGGCTTGAACACATCAGCAGACAGACAAACAGGGATGTGGATGTGCTGATGATTATCTCTGACCCATCTGTCAGAGGGTTTACTACGGCTATTCGAATAAAAGAGCTGGTTGGTGAGCTTGAAAATAAGGTAGGACAATGTGTTCTGATTATTAACCGCTATAATGGTGAGATGCCGGATGTGTGGGAAAAGGAATTAAAAAGGGTAGGGCTTGAGCTGGCAGGTATCCTTCCTGTGGAGCCATTGGTGCAAGGGTATGACCTTTGTGGCAGACCAATAATAGAGTTGCCTGATACCTCACTACTTTATCTTAGACTTCAAAATATTTTGGCAGGGATTATAATGTAGAGACACAAAATTTGGTGGTGTCCTTAAATAGCTCAATGAAAATATTTATAGCTGCAAGGGGGTGCCAGGGGTGTTACTCCCTTGTCCCTGAATGTAGCTGCAGGGCTTGCCACTGCCAATTTAAGTTATTCTGGGACACTATCGTCAGTTGCTGGTAGGAGAGTAGCACAGGCTTCCAGCCTGTATACAGGCTGGAAGCCTGTGCTACTATGAGAATTGCTGGATAATGGTTGTCGTTGCAAGAGACTTCCTTGTCAGAGGTGCCCTCCTCTTGTCCCTGTTTGAGACTGACAACAGATTTCTCTACTAATAACTGACCCATTACGATAATTTTACATTGCACATAAAGCAAAATGGCTACCCCTATAGCGGAGTAGCCATTTTGCCAAAATTAAAAAAGAGAAGGTATTTTCTTCATTGCTGCATTCTGTTGGTGTATAGTTGTAATGTATTCGTTTGATAGTAGATTGAAGAATACTTCTGAAAATTCACTCAAGCATTTAACTGGCAACCTGTGTCTCAAAGACACCACATCTTGTTGTAGCTAAACGCTATCTCTTCAGGAAAAGCGAGGTTGCACCTCCTATGACAATAATCATGCTTTTTCTTTGTACCATCCTTGCCTCCTTAATCTAAAATTAAATTGCACAAGATAGCTTATCTTTTTCATTGTTTTTCATACTTTATAATAAACCACATGAAACAGATTCTGTCAATAGCTTTTTTAATGTTTTTTTATCTTTTTTATCGTTTTGCACTATTTTTACGACAGAGCCAAGATATTATCGCATATTATTGTCTGTTAATATTTGGATAATTGTTCATACAAGATTGCTTGGTCTGTCTCTACGACATTAGAATCTCTTCTATGTTCTTTGTGCCTTTGTGTGAAGGTAAAAAAACAAAATGAGAATTATTGTAGCCCAGACTTTTTCTATTGACCAATTCCATCAAATGTGTTACAATATCAGAAGACAGAATTCTGCTTTAATCCCAACACAAGAGGAATTAATATGCTATATATCCTACAACGAGTCTGTATTATTTTGATGTTGATATTTTTGGCTGATGTAACTATGGCAGCTAATGGCTTTAAGCTTACAGCTGATGTATCTAATAATGAAATAAATGCCGGCTATCCATTCACGGTAACAGTAACAGCGGTTGATAATAATGGAAGTACAGCTAATACCTACGCAGGCGAGAAATTTCTTACAGGAACATCTACAGCAATCAGTTCACCCAATGATACAAATCCTGTTATTCCCTCAGGAAGTAGTACCTTTATTGGAGGGATAGCCAATATACCCGGGTTTATTCTGTATAATGCTACTGAAACAACTACAATTGCGGTAAGTGATGGGACGATAACAGGGACATTATCCATGAAGGTTATAGTACGAGGAGAACCTCCGTTACCATTAAATATTATCACCCAACATAACGGTACTGAGATAGCTGGGGTAGGCTTTAGTGTGGGGGTAGTAATTATTGATGTCTATGGCAATATTGCAAATATACAACCATATGGTAGTATTACATGTTCCTTTGATGGTGCCACATCTTCTCCGGATGGACGCAACAAGCCGGATATTTCGCTTGATGAAACAATCGTATTTACTGCCGGTACTGCATCTTTTGGCACATTTACCCTATATAATGCCAATGAAACGCCGCGTATTGTTGTCAAGGACTGGTACTTCATTCATGGCACATCATCCCCAATTACTATTATTGCCTCGGATACAGATGCCTTAAAATTTTCTGCCCCTGCTACGGTTACAGCTGGTGTTGAATTCCAGTTGGGTGTTATCACGCTTTATGATAGCTACGGCAATACAGCTGCAACCAATGGGACTAAAAGTGTAAGATACAATTGGAATACCACGGAAACAGTCAGTCAATTTATTACCAAAGATGTTTACTTTAACCGTGGCACATCCATAACACCATTATATATTGCCTTGGAATATGCAACAGCAACCTACATTACGGTTAAGGTAGGTATTGCAACAAAAGACTCAAGCAACATTGTTGTCCTTCCAGCCCCTCCCTGTAATTTTACCCTGGAGACAGAGCATCATGGCAGCGAGACCGCAGGAGAAGCATTTTTCGTAAATATTACAGCATCTGATAAGGATAAATTTGGCAACATAGCAAGTGAGTATAGTGGCAGCAAGACTATCTGCTGGCAAAGCTCTATTGACGGGACATTGTTTACTACAGAAATGCAATTTACTCATGGACGAGGGACAGCTACCGGCTTTATCCTAACCAATACACAGCCAACAATCATCTCTGCCTATGACGCTGAAAAAGATATTCGCGGCACAACAAGCACAATTACCGTAAAACCAACAAAACAATTGCACCACTTGCAGATTATTACCGAGCACAATGGCACAGAGACAGCAGGGATTTCATTTACAGTAAAACTTATTGTCTGTGACAAGTGGGGTAATCCTACTGAATACAATGGTACTGAATCTATTTCCTGGTCGTGGAATGCTGCTACCTCAACCAACGGCAGACTTCCTACCCTGCCACCATTTGGTAGCTATACATTCAAGGCAGGAAGTGTTACAATTGATGGGTTCAAGCTTACCAATGCCATAGATACCCCGGTTATTCAGGCTCAATTTGGCACAATTACTGGTAGTCTTACAATTGCTGTCTCCCCAGGCTCTGTAACCTGTTTCAATGTCATTGCCCCTGCACTGGTTACTATTAATGAGCCGTTTAATCTCAGCCTTATTGACAATGATATTTGCGGAAATACAGCTACAGCCTATACAGGCACAAGGACAGTAACATTAACCTGCAACGGATCAGATACAACCGCAGATGTTTACTTTAATTGTGGTATATCTGCTTCACCACTCTTGCTTACATTGGTTGAGGTAGGGATCACGCAAATTTCTGTAGGCAATGGAATCGTCGTGGGTATCTCTGGCACTATAACAGCCAAGCTGGGTAGTATGACCTGCCTTGAGGCTGCTACCGAGAATCAAGGCACAGAAGGCGAAGAAACAGCTGATATGTCATTTGCTATTATCCTAACACTCAAGGATAAAACCAGCCATACAGTCATCGACTATACTGGCAGCCTTCCTGTTAACTGGTCATGGACTGTCTCAAATTCTCCAAACAATACCGTACCAACCATACCAAATGATGGAACAGTATCTGTTTTTATTAATCATGGAATAGGGACGGTTTCAGGCTTTATCCTTACCAATGCTGCCCAAACACAGGTATGTATATCTTATATCCATGATAATAATATCTCTGCCGTGTTGTCTATTAATGTTATCCCGGCAGAGGCATCATACTTTGATATTAACCTGCCATCACCAGTTATTATTGATCAGCCGTTCAGTATTGGCAGGCTTACTGCCCGGGATAGGTTGGGGAATGTCGCCATTGATTATTCTGGTACAAAAACACCAAGATTCTCTGAGGTAGATGCAGATAATTTTGGTATTAAACCATCCTATCCATCAGCCATTGTTTTTGAACAAGGGGTAGCTATTCCAACTCAAATCATGCCGTTAACCATTACCCTCAAGAATCCGGGAAGCATTAGCCTTAGCCTTTCAGATGGTGATGTTAAGGGTACATCTGCTCCCATTAAAGCTGTTATACTTGGTGCAGCCTGCATGGTTTGGCCCCATGAGGTTAGTGCAAATGGCAGCAGAACCATCAACTATACAGTAGCCAACACAGGCGGCAGTGATATTATTCAGATACGCATTATTATACCAGAAGGATTTACCTATATCAATGCCGGCACAGTCTCCCAGTTGCCTGCAGGGCAGGCATGGTCTGCTGCATATAGCCAGAGCAGCCGATGT
>JBDRAP010000101.1:0-3271 GCA_043823615.1 bacterium | reverse complement strand
TGCCTACGGCATTTATATTTGGATAATATTTATTTCTACCGATATGTTGTCCCTACAGGACATTTAAGAAAATCGATAGCTAATTTGCATTTTATCGCTGTATTCCTGTAGCTTAATACCACAACCGCACAGGTCGAAATATTTCGACCTGTGCAATTAGAAACAGAGAATATATCCGCAGATTTCGCAGATTATCGCAGATTAAAAGAAATTGCGAACAAATTCAACAACTAATGCGAGACAAAGGGCAGGCACGGGGGCCTGCCCCTACTGACTACAATGCCTTTTCAGATTTTTCTTCCCTATTTTTCCAATAATCTGTGAAATCTGCGTAATTTGCGTAATCTTGCGAGAATAATCTTAATTGCACAGGTTGATACATCTTCTATACCCCGTAGCTTTCGCCACCAGCATAGATACCTCTGACATTTAATCTGAATTCTTCTGGATTTGATGAGGCATCGAGGGCATCCTCGAAGCTGATAATTCCATTCTGATAAAAGGATATTAGTGATTGATTAAAGGTTTGCATACCATAAAACTTACCACTGGATATTACTGAGGATATTTGAGCGGTTTTTCCTTCTTCAACTAATTTTCGCACCAATGGGGTTACCGTTAATATCTCAACCCCTGGTACACGACCTAAGCCATCAGCCCGAGGTACCAATCTCAAAGAGACAACACCTTTTAATACTAATGCTAATTGCATTCTTACCTGCTGATGCTGATATGGAGGATAAAAATTAACTATTCTCTCTATAGTCTGGCTGGCATCAATGGTGTGCATGGTCGAGAGTACCAAATGCCCTGTCTCTGCTGCAGACAAAGATGCACTCAAACTTTCTATGTCACGCATTTCACCAATCATCACTACATCCGGATTCTGTCTGACCACATGACGAAGGGCATCTGCAAAGGTATGGGTATCCATCTCTACCTCTCTCTGCTCAATGATTGCTTCCCTGTCCCGATGTAAAAACTCTATAGGGTCTTCAACGGTAATAACATGACACCGTTTGGTAGAATTGATATGGTCAAGCATTGCGGCTAAGGTTGTTGATTTGCCACTTCCGGTTGCCCCGGTAACAATAATCAGTCCCCTGGGAATATTGGCTAAATCCTTGACTATTTCTGGTAAATATAATTCCTCAAACGAAGGAATCTCAAACGGGATCCTTCTAAAAACAAGGGCGGTAGAATTTCTTTGATAAAAGACATTTGCCCTGAATCGCCCAATTCCTGATGCAGAATAAGACAAATCTAACTCAAACTGCTTTTCAAACTTTGCCTTTTGCTCCTCAGTCATCATTGAATAAGCCAATTCTGATGTCTCTGCTGGAGAAAATCTATCGTAAAATTCTCCATCTTCTTTTTCCATATAAGAAAGTCTTCCATCTATCCTTAATATCGGAGAGCTTCCGACCTTCAGATACATATCAGAAGCCTGTTTTTTTACCATTTCAACTAAAAAATCATTAATATGCATCTCTTATAATGTCCTTAATTTCTATAAGCTGCAGCATAAGCGTTCAGCGTTCAGCTGTCAGCTATCAGCAAAGACCATAAAATCAAGGAACAAGAAGGATCCCCTAATGTTATGACTTCCTGCTTTTTGTGACGCAATACCTTATAAGAGCTGAAGGCTGACTGCTGATAGCTGATAGCTTACTTCAATCTGCTTGTTTTCTTAAAAATGCAGGAACTTCCCACAAATCAGTATTATGAATGTTTACCTTATTATCATATCCCATTGAGTCAGCAACCCGTTCACCATCATATTTCTTTCTTACGCCAGCTTTATAGCTATCAAAGTCAATGGTCTTTGCTTGAGATATGGTTGGTATCTTTTCTATCTTGGGTATGCCATGTCCAAATCCTGTAGCAATTACTGTAATATATATCTCTTTACCTATATTTTCATTAGCCACTGCTCCAAAGATAATAGTGGCATCTTTATCAGCCTTATCTGAGATAAAGCTCGCAGCCTCATCCACCTCTGAGAGAAGCAAATCCATACCGCCGGTGATATTAATAAGCAATCCCTTGGCACCCTCAATAGATGTTTCTTCTAACAGAGGGGATGAAACAGCCTGCTGTGCTGCATCCATTGCCCTGTTGTCTCCTGTTCCAATGCCAATCCCCATCAAGGCATTACCCTTAGATGACATAACGGCTCTTACATCAGCAAAATCTAAGTTGATCAGTCCAGGGATAACAATTAGATCAGAAATACCTTGAATAGCTTGCCGTAAAACATTGTCAGCTACCTTAAAGGCATCGACAACGGTTGTATTTTTATCCACTACAGAGAGTAATTTTTGATTAGGGATGGTAATCAGGGTATCTACCTTTTCTACCAGCTCCTCCAATCCTGAATCTGCCTGACGAAGTCGTTTTTGTCCTTCAAATAAGAATGGTTTTGTAACCACCCCTACGGTTAAAGCCCCCATTTCCCGAGCTATTTCAGCTATTACCGGTGCTGCGCCAGTGCCGCTGCCCCCGCCCATGCCTGCGGTAATAAATACCATGTCAGCATTAGCCAATGCCTCCGCCAATGCTTGCCTATCCTCATGAGCTGCTCTTTGCCCTATCTCTGGATTTGAGCCAGCCCCCAAACCTCGTGTCAACTTTGTTCCTATTTGAATCTTATAAGGCACAGGGGAATTTTTTAATGCTTGAGCGTCTGTATTGGTAACGATAAATTCCAGACAATTATTATTGCTCCTGTTCGCAAACATCCCATTTACTGCATTTGTACCACCGCCACCAACGCCAATCACCTTGATTCGAGTAGGAGTAGATACTTCATCTTCAAACTCAAACATAACCCCTCCTTGATAGAAATAGACAAAAGAAATCTCCCTTTTCCTTCTCTCTATTTCTTCCCCTGTTTTTTATTATATCAAGCCTGCCTTTTAAGCCTGCCTATTATCCTAAGTTATTACGACCTGTGTAAACGGAAATTCACCACTCGCCTGCAAAAAAAGAGCCACAAAGGGTGTAAAACCATCAATATAACCCTTATCAGTCTCTTTTCATTTACAATTACTCCTGTTTTGTTGCAATATTTCAACCTGTGCAATTAGAAACAGAGAATATATCCGCAGATTTCGCAGATTATCGCAGATTAAAAGAAATTGTAAACAAATTCAACAACTAATGCGAGACAAAGGGCAGGCACGGGGGCCTGCCCCTACTGACTACAATGCCTTTTCAGATTTTTCTTTCCCATTTTTTTGATAATCTGTGAAATCTGCGTAATCTGCGG
>JBDRAP010000100.1:0-4572 GCA_043823615.1 bacterium | reverse complement strand
CCTACGGCATTTATATTTGGATAATATTTATTTCTACCGATATGTTGTCCCTACAGGACATTTAAGAAAATCGATAGCTAATTTGCATTTTATCGCTGTATTCCTGTAGCTTAATACCACAACCGCACAGGTCGAATTTGTGGGTGAGACAGAGGGCAGGCACAGGGGCCTGCCCCTACAGCAGTTTTCACACAACCTGACATATGATCGCCAGTTGAATGGCTTGAACAGCCCGAACAAGGGGTGGTATCCTGTTATAACTTAGGTATAGTGAGATTACTTGAAAAAAGTGTAAAAAGGGGGATATAGAGATAATGGAAATAGGGAGATTTGATTAGTTTATTCATTTTTAATAACTATTCAGGCATAAGAATGGTTATGGCAGGGACAAGCCCTGCAGCTACAGCTATTTGTAGAGACTTGTAGCTGCGACCCTTGTGGTCGCCTTTTGCACCTGAATAGTTACCATTTTATTGCCATGTTAGTTAATTATAAGCCATTATTAAACTATAATCTGCATACTTGGGTCTATGCTATTAGTGCCGGATGCATCCCACCGTTAATCCTAAGCCATAAAAATATCAACCTTCATTCATGGGGATATTATCCAGAGATTACGATTGCAGCAAGCCTGTTTCACCTCTTTCTTTTTTTCATCCTTGGTGAGGGGATTTATATCATTTATTCAGAGAGAGCAAGGATTAAAGAGATGATTGGGCAAAGGATGATGAGGTATCTGCTGTTGGGCGGGATATGTACTGTGGTATTGATTATTCTTAACATCTTACCTATTTATAAGGTTAAGGTTTATCCTGTCGGCAATATTATGGTTTTCCCATATATCCTTTTTTTGGGTTATCTTATCCTGAAATACCAATTGATAGTAATCACGACAATAAAAAAGAGGGAAGCCCATTCTCTGACAGCAGGAATTCTCATGACTATCATGGTCTCTGGTGTTTTATATAGGGTGACAGAGGTGTTACCTCCTTGTCCCTGCCCTAACCATTTTTTACGACTGAATACCTGTATTCTTGCTAAAAATCTACCCCCCCTAAATCAGTAAACAAATGAGTCCATTTTTCACCCTTGTCACCTGTCCAGCCCATGATAATGCCATCGTATCTGCCAAACAGAATATCCGGCTGGCCAGTAAGATCAAATCGTGTAGATACAGGCAAACCTTCAACATATTTCATTTTTCTTAAGCTTTCATGAAGAAATCCCCGAATGCCGTTGTAATCACCGGCAACAATATCAGGAATCCCATCATCATTCAGATCTGTCACCGCAACACTACAGAGCCGTTCATCTGTCGGTAAACCCTCTGAGCTAAGCCTCCATTCCCCCTTGCCATTGCCCAGATAAACCCTGAGACCTTTTTGATCATTTGTCCCGGCAACAATATCCGGAAATCCATCCATATTTATATCACAGCCCACAACCCCATAAAAGAATCCATCCTCTGGCAATCCATAAGATGCCTTTGCCCATCTTCCCTGACCATCACCAAGCCATGCCTCCATTCCTTTCAGCTTTGTGGCAACGATATCCATTAAGCCATCAAGATTAAAATCAACAAGGGCAATGCCGTAGTAAAAATCTGTTACTGGTAGTCCATGTGATGCAGGCAGCCAAACATTACCATCTCCAGCCACCCAAACCTTAATCCCGCTGGATGAAGCTGCCACTACATCCATTCTGCCATCCATATTAATATCTCCCAGCTGCATAGAATAATGCTCCCGAGAGGTTTCGGGCGTACTTATCTGCATCCATTCCTGTCTGCTTATATACTCCATGGTTATTCTTTGTCCTGGTTGGGGGTAGACGGGTGTACCAATAGCAATATTACCCTCTGTGTCTATTGCCTCAAATTGATAGCTACAGCCGTGTTCACTTAAGGGAAGGGTTGTAGTATAGGAATACAGCCTTCCATCGGTGTAGGTATTATCCTCATTATTTATCGGGGTCATGGAATAGGTAAAGGCAGGATAATTGACAGAGGAGCTTCCTTTGTCAGAGGATGTCTTCCCATCTTGTTTGTCATCAGCATATATTTTTAGCAGGGGATAGCCCTTTTGCAGTGGCAGATTTTTTCTATTAACATAATTTACCTGATAGGTAAACAGTGTACCTTGAGTACCATATTCAGGCTGGATACCGTCTGTGGCATATCCCATCCTGCCTGACCAGCCAAGAAAGGCAACATTGCCTGGACCACCGCAGTAAACACGAAGACCATCTGATGAGGCAGCGACAATATCCGGATATCCATCGAGATTAATATCCTTTACGGCTATGCTATGACAGTATCCACTTGTGGGCAAGCCTATAGAGGCAAACAGAAAATTCCCCTGAGCATCACCAAGCCAGACCCTGATCCCCTCGTTGTTGTTATCTGCTGCAATAATATCCGGTTTGCCATCAAGGTTGACATCCGTACAGATCACGCTATAATAATTCCCTGTGGTCGGCAATCCTGTGACTGACAGTGAATATTTGCCGGAAATATCAGCAATCAGGCACACAATACCTTGATTGCTATTACTTGCTGCAATAATATCCGTCTTGCTATCAAGATTAATATCAGCAGCTGTTACGCCATAATAAGTTCCAACTGTAGGCAGCCCGGAAACATATTGCCAATGTCCCTTGTCATCGCCAAGCCAAGCCTTAATTCCTCCGTTATTGCTATTACCGGCAATCAGGTCAGGATGTCCATCAAGGTTAATATCAGCAGCCTCAATAGCATGATAATACTCATAAACAGGCAGATGCTGCCCCACAGAAAGCCATTTCTCATGGGCATTACACGACCAGATATTTACCCCATGGTCAGAGGCAGCGATAATCTCTTCCTGACCGCATAAGTTCAGATCAGCAACCTTAACATCAAAGTATCTACCTGTATCAGGCAACCCTGCCATGGAAAGTTCCCATGTTCCTGCACCCTTATTTAACCAGAGTTCAATGCCGCCGCCATCCTTAGCACCCAAAATGTCAGGCTGCTTATCCTCATTAAAATCACACACAACCACCTGGTTGTAAAATCCTTTTTCCGGAAGGTTGGTTTTTAATCTTTCCCAGTTATTGCCAAAATTGAGCCAGACCTCCAACCCTTGATTGTATTTAGTAGCAACAATATCCAGCAGGCCGTCTCCATTCATATCAGACAAAGCCAGTCCATAGTATGTGCCAGCTGTAGCAGGTGATGGGGCTTGTGTCCATATATGAGAGGATATTGCTATGGAAGAAAAACACAGAGCAGGAAAGAAGAAGGCACAGAGGAACACGGTGAATTTCCTCATATCTTTTCGAGTTTTATACATTCGCTCTGTAAAACCACCAGAATTCAGGAACTCTTTTTCCAGATATTTCATCTGCTGCCATAACAGATAGCTTGCTTGGTTTATCAGGCAGATAAGCGTGTTTGATAGTTGTTCTGCCGATAGCTGGGAGAATTGATAGTCTGACTGGTCGGACTGGTCTGACCTGTCCGACTCGTCAGACTTCCTAAACTTCCCTCTCACTTCAAGTGCTTCGGGATCATTCTTGTCCCACTGACGCAGTTTTTTCTGTCGCAAGAAATCCTCGTAGTCAAGGAGCAATTCACCAAGACTGGCTCTGGCAACCCCTGTCAATTTCAGCTCCATTTTCTTTGATGTCGCTGAAGCCAGGCTTCCTTCGGCAATATTTTGTACCCCGCTACGGGCAGCTTGGACCATTTGATCGTGTGTTCTCGATCTTTTATCAATAAAACGATCACAGAAAATAACGGTTCCATCATAGACAATCTGGGCAGATTGAAAGCTGCGCAATTTGCGAAAACCACCATGTTTTGGAATTAAATCAGTCATTTTTCCTCCCTGTCTGAGAAGTCCGACTTGTCTGACCTGTCCGACTTGTCCGACATCCTCACTTCGCCGGACATCAGCTTGGGCAGGAGAGCGTTGCAGAGGCGGGAGAGGGTGCTGATTTGGATAGAATTAGCAACTATCTTATCGTCAATCGGTTTCATCTTATCCCCCAGCTTCTCCTTCTTCCACCCCGGATCCGCCTCTTCCACAAATGTCTTTCGCCAGAGGGACTCGGTCATTCCTTCCAGCGTTTTGTTCTGCCGGTGCAGAAGGTCAATCTTATCGTCAATGCTGGAAAGAACATTGGCAATGGCTCGCTGTTCTGGGAGCGGAGGGAGTACCCGATAAATCGACACCCCTTTTCTATTAATATGTTTTTTCAAGGCTTCATTGGTAATTGCTGGATAGGCGACAAAGTCAAAAAAGAAAGGCAGATAGGTATCTTCTTCCACCTGTTAATTTTGTCACCAGTTCCTCATTCCTTCCATTCCCTCATTTCGTAACAGTTCAGCTAACCGCAGAGACGCGGAGACACAGAGAAAAACTTAAGATTTATTAGTTATACTCGATGTTCAAGTTTTTTCTCGACACAACCTCGAGGAGTACTCGATCTTGTCATCTCGAGGAGTACTCGACGAGAGATCTCAAGAACTGAGTGAAGATAATAAAAGTTATGGTGTAGTGGTTTGAGATTTCTCCCTTCGGTCGAAAT
>JBDRAP010000099.1:0-17947 GCA_043823615.1 bacterium | reverse complement strand
GCTTTCAGCTGTCAGCTTTTGGATAAGACCAGTAAGCATACAAAAGCTGTCAGCTATCAGCTTTCAGCTGTCAGCTTTTGGATAAGACCAGTAAGCATACAAAAGCTGTCAGCTATCAGCTTTCAGCTGTCAGCTTTTGGATAAGACCAGTAAGCATACATTTGATCTCAATAACTTGAGCAGTTAATTCCTTGTTGAGTTCAGATTCAATATAACCAAGGTCATGAGCTAAACATAGAAGATATTCAGATTCACTTGCAGAGCCCATGGCAATCTGTAAAAAGTGCGAAAATTCCCGCTGACCACTGCGACCACAACCCTCAGCAATATTTGTTGGAACTGAACTTGCAGCTCGTCGAAGTTGACTGGTCAATCCGTATTGCTCTTGTTGCGGGAACATTATTGTTGCCCTATAGACTGCCAATACCCACTTATGTGATTTATCCCAAACCCTCAAATCACGAAAACTCCTCATACTTCTTCCTTTTCCCATTAAAACTGATAGCTGACAGCTTCTTTTCCTACCACTTCATCAAATTAATATCCTCAACATTAATGCTCTTCATATGCCGATAAGCTGACAAAATAATAGCCAATCCAACCGCTACCTCTGCCGCCTCAATAGCAATCACAAATATCGTAAATATATGCCCTGTCAACACATTGGGATCTACATACTTAGCAAATGCCACAAAATTAATATTAGCCGCATTAAGCATCAGCTCAATGGACATCAATATCATGACCGCATTCCGTCTGACCAGAACACCGTAAATTCCCAGACAAAAGAATATTGCACTTAGTATCAGATAATTTGTCAGGCACATTGCTTGCCTCCTGCACAAACATTTATTTGGACAGACACTCAGGATCTGCTTCCATGTTACCCCACAACGCCCCGGTTGGACACGAAACCACACACTTACCGCAAGAGTCACATTCGGTTTCAGATAACGGCCTGCCAAAGGTTGGCTCAATGGTTGTTTCAAACCCGCGATTAACAAAGCCGAGTGCACCAATCCCCTTTATCTCCAAGCAGATACGCACACACCGTCCACACCTAATACACTTATTTGGATCCCGCAATATGGCTGGATTGGAGTTATCTATTATGTAATGATGTACCTTGCCACCCTTGAACTTATTCAAGTCAACACCGTATTCAATTCCGTATCTTCGCAAGCTACACTTATCAATGGCATTACACCCACATTCAAGGCAGCGGTTAGCCTCAAGGCTTGCATCTGTCTGCTCTAACCCAAGCTCAACCTCGCAAAATCCCTTCAATCTTTCTGTAATCTCAAGCTCTGGCATCTTAACCCGTGGCTGCTTTTCCACGACATCAAATTCGGAGCAGTCAACCTCATCAAGGCTGCCCTTGCTCACATTGAATTCTTTTAACCGCTTTCCGGTATCAAGCTCTCCTCGCAGGTATTGATTAATTGAGTCAGCTGCCCTTTTTCCGCCGGCAATTGCCTCAATAGCAGTTGCTGCACCACTTACTACATCCCCGGCAGCAAACACACCAACCCTGCCGGTACCCATGTTATTATCAACTATTATTGTTTTACCTTTGCCTATCTGGACACCCTGACCTTCAGTCAGAAACGAGACCAATGGAAACTGACCAATAGCAGCAATCACTGTCTCAACATCCAGAATAAATTCAGAGCCATGGACAGGCACCGGCTTTCTTCGACCACTCGAATCAGGCTCACCAAGCTCCATTCTGATACACTCAATTGCCCTTACCCTGCCCTGTTCGCCAATTATCCTTATCGGAGCAGCCAAGAAGTGATACTGAACCCCTTCATGCCCTGCCTCATCAATCTCCACCTCATTTGCCGGCATCTCAGCCTTGCCACGACGATATATTATCATCACCTCGTCTGCACCCAAACGCAAGGATGTTCGTGCAGCATCAATGGCTGAATTCCCACCACCAATCACAGCTACCCTGCCCTTTAAGCTGATCTCCTTATTTAATCCCATATCCCGTAGAAAATCAACTGCAGACAGAACCCCATCGAACTTATCGCCCTCTACACCCAGATTATAGCTCCCATGTGCCCCAATGCCAACAAATACCGCATCAAAAGCATCAAAGCCATCACCCATCAAGCTATCTATGGTAAAATCCCTGCCAAGGGCAGTATTACACCTTATTTCAACCCCATGATTACAAATGTTTGCTATCTCTGCATCCAACACCTTGCTGGGCAGTCTGTATTCTGGTATCCCATACCTTAACATCCCACCAGGTTCAGGCAATGCCTCAAAGATTGTACATCCATAACCCATGACTGCCAGATAATAGGCACAGCTCAAGGATGCAGGACCTGCTCCAATCAACGCCACCCTCTTGCCTGACTGCTGACTACTGACTACTGACTGCTGACCTTCCCCTATCTCCCAATCTGCCACAAACCGCTTCAAAAAATTAATGGCAACCGGCTCATCAACCAAATTGCGTCTGCACGCCAGCTCACATAATCTTACACAAACCCTGCCGCAAATTGCCGGCAGCGGATTATTTTGTTTTATAACCTCAACAGCCTCCTGATACCTGCCATCAACAATCAAGCCAATATAATCCTTGACCCTTACACCTGCCGGACAAGCCACCTGACACGGCGGCAGACAATCGCCATAATGGTCAGATAACAATAATTCAAGGCACAACTTGCGAGCATCCCTGATAAGCTCGCTCTTAGTGGTAACAACCATACCATCCCGCACCTTAGTAGCACACGCCGGTACCAATGGCCTTCGCTCACCCTCAACCTCAACCACACACAACCAGCATGACCCAAATGGCTCAAGCTGCTCATCATGACAAAGTGTAGGAATGTCAATGCCATTTGATCTGGCTGCATCTAATATTGTTGCAGATTCATCAACCATATATTCTTGTTTATCTATAATTATATTTATCATCAATTATCTATCCTAATTACGACACCTTAGATATCTGAAACATTACTACTCTTTTTCTAAATCATCAATAATTTGAGAAATCAAAGAGACGATTTCAGGGATATCAGATTCGATAGTACCCCACACTAAAAGATAATCCACTCCAAAATAACCATGAATCAAACGATCTCTCATGCCTGCCATATCTTTCCATGCAACATTTGGATACTTTTCTTTAATAAATTCGGGAACATTCTTGGCAGCCTCCCCAATAATTTCAAACTTTTGGATAACTGCACTCAATGTCTTTTCATCACTCAGAAACTGATCGAAATCGATATCTTTCACAAAGCATTTAATGTATTCACACGCTTTAAGAATATCTTGCAAGAAAAGCTTGTAATCTCTTTTCATAGATATACCATATCCTTGTAAATACAAGACTTAATCTCTTCACGGACAGCTCCTTGGGAAACCACATCAACCTTAAGTTGCAGTTTCTCCTCAAGAAAATTACCAAGACCAACCAAATTTAACAAAGTCGCACCCTTATGAAATTTGACTAATACATCAATGTCGCTATCTTCTTTAGCTTCAGCCCTGGCATAAGAACCAAAGATACCCTTCAGTTCAGCCTTATACTGTCTGTGAACCTTATCCTTTAATCCGTTAAGAATTTCAAGAATTTGGCTTTGGGTCATAGGATTACTACCTCAATTAATAAGCGTTCAGTTATCAGCGGTCAGCCTTCAACTCTTACAAGGTATTACGCAACAAAAAGCAGAAAGTCGTAACATTAGGGCAGTTTTCTTTCCCTTGATTTTATGGTCTTTGCTGACTGCTGATAGCTGATGGCTGAACGCTTACCCACCTATCTACCGTTACAATCGCCTCTAACTTACACTTAGCCACACACTGCCCACACCTGATACATTTATCTGCATCAATTACATGTAATATCTTCTTCTCTCCGGTAATAGCCTCGGTCGGGCACGCCTTGATACACAACCCACATCCCTTGCATTGTTCATCAATTATAGCAAAGGATATTAATTCCTTGCAAGCCTTTGCCGTACATCTACGCTCTCTGATATGCGACTCATACTCATCCCTGAAATACCTCAAGGTTGTCAGCACCGGGTTTGGGGCAGTCTGCCCAAGCCCACACAACGATGTCTTTCTTACGCTTTGCGCCAATTCCTCTAATAACTCGATATCGCCCTCAACGCCATGACCATTAACTATCCGTTCCAATATTTCCAGCATCCGTCTGGTACCAATTCTGCAAAAGGTACACTTACCACACGACTCATTCTGTGTAAAATTTAAGAAAAATCTGGCAATATCCACCATACAAATAGTATCATCCATCACCACCATGCCGCCAGAACCCATGATGGCACCGGTTTGGTTAATGGAATCATAATCAATCGGTGTATCCAACAGGCTTGCCGGGATACAACCACCAGAAGGACCACCCATCTGAACTGCCTTAAACTCATGCCCACCGGCTATTCCGCCACCGATGTCAAAGATGACATCCCTGAGGCTCGTGCCCATGGGTACCTCAACCAATCCGCCTCGCTGTATCTTGCCAGCCAAGGCAAACACCTTTGTACCCTTACTCTTTTCCGTTCCAAAGGAGGCGTATTGCTCTGCCCCTTTCAGGATAATCCAGGGGATATTTGCCAATGTCTCTACATTATTGATAGTAGTTGGCTTACCGTATAATCCGGAAATAGCTGGAAACGGTGGCCTTAATCGCGGCATCCCACGATTGCCCTCAATAGAGGCAATAAGTGCTGTCTCCTCACCGCAGACAAATGCCCCGGCCCCTTCCTTTATCTCCAATTCAAACCCAAAATCACTTCCAAGAATATCCTGACCAATAAAACCTCGTTCTCTTGCCTGCTCGATGGCTATTTTCAGCCGCTTTATTGCTAAAGGATATTCAGCCCTTACATAAATATACCCGTGATTAGCGCAGGTAGCATAGCCGCCAATCAGCATCCCTTCAATAACACTATGCGGATCACCCTCCAGAATGCTTCTATCCATAAATGCGCCCGGGTCGCCCTCATCCGCATTACAGATAAAATATTTCTCATTCCCAGGTGACTTGCCGGCAAAACCCCATTTTACACCTGTAGGAAAGCCTGCCCCGCCTCGTCCACGCAAACCGGAATTAGTAATCTCATCAATCACCCCATCCGGTGACATCTGTTTTAATACCTTTTCAAGTGCCTGATACCCATCCCTGGCGATATACTCATCAATAGATTCAGGCGATATCTTTCCACAGTTACGAAGCACAATCCGCTTTTGTTTTCTAATAGTCGACTTATCTTCCTGAGTAACCAACCATTCGGCAACAACATAACCGTCAAGCACATGCTCATAAACTATTCGCTTCACCATTTCAGGTGTCACATGCTTATAAATACCAACTCCGGTAGGCGCATCAACAACAACCAGCACCTCATTATAGCACATACCAATACAGCCGGTCTCTTCAAGCACCACATCCATAAAAAATGCCTCAATAAGTGATTTACAGTCGGCAATCTCTTGTTTGAATTGTTCATAAACCTTCTTGCCACCCGAGGCAATCCCACAACTCCCAAGCCCAACAATAACGCGTACCTTTCGCTTTTGCATAAAATTAACCTCGTTTTTTCTGGTAGGTAGGTAGTCGCAAGCTTTATTCACGGTCTACCCCCCAGCTCTGCCCCAACCCGTTGTTGGGTGTATTATTTAGCAGATTTGTTGTCTCCACAGGAAGCATTTCAGCAAGCAAGGTTTCCGGAGCAATGTCCTGTTCGTTTGGCCAAGTTACTGCGCCGAACAGAATGCCAACTTGACTAAAGTAATACACATCCCGAAGTTCGCACAAAACACCTTTGTTAAGATAGGGCTTAAGGTCGAAGATACCTTTGCGCCCACCCTCAAGTTCTACATAAATGCGATAATCAGATAGCGGCTTGACAAATTTAGCATCCCAATCCATAACAACCTCACAAAGGAACAATTTTGTAGGGCTGCTCACCACTGATGATCAATTCCCAATCTGCCAGCAGTTCATCACGGTGCAACTCTATCCATGCCTGTACCAACCGCAATTGCTTGCGGGGCATTTTACCCGCCAATATCTCGCCGTCTTCGATGCTGATGGAAGTCTCAAACTCAGCGTACTTGGCATGAATGTGCGGCAGATTGTGCTGCCGGTTATCGATAAGATACAAACGGATGATAATTCCGTAAAACATAGAGATGATAGGCATAATCCAACCTCCATAGTCCATTCTTTATTGTTTCGCTGCTATAGGATTTCGTCAGTGGGCTGCATATTTGTCATCTTACTCGCCCAATGATAAAACTCACCTAACAGCGAGAAGAATAACCATAAACCTTAATCACTTGACGCTCAGTCATTGTTGTTAGATGCAACGCTCACAGGTTGCTCGAACAAATCCTCTGTATAAATCTCCTGACAGCCTATGTGATTTTTCTCTCACATAATCCCTCGCTTTATTATAAACATTATTTGAACCATGCTGATATTGGTAGTCGCAAGCTTTAGCTTGCGGGTAATGATTACGCAGGCTAAAGCCTGCGACTACCACCACCTACCAATCAAACCACCACCACCATCTTTTTAATAATTCCCCAATATCTCCTCAACCCTTGCCTCATTCAATCTTCCATACACATCACTATCAACCATAATCACTGGTGCCAAGCTGCAACACCCGAGACAGGCAACCCTATCCAATGTAAATTTCATATCAGCCGTGGTTGCACCCGGCTCAACCCCAAGCCTGTCTGCCATAATCCGGGTAATATTCTCTGCTCCGGACACATGACAGGCAGTACCATGACATGCACGAATAATATGCTCACCAATCGGGCTAAACCTAAACTGTGTATAGAATGTTGCCACCCCATACACCACACTCAGTTTTACCCCAAGACCATCTGCAATCTTAAGCATAACATCCTCAGATAAATACCCATACAACACTTGCGCCTTTTGCAGCACTGGTATAAGTCCACCTGATTTGCCTTGATATTCCGAGAGGATACTTGCCAATCCATCCTGATTATTAGAGCATCTACACCCCACAGTTATTCTCCCTTCCTTGCAATCACTATTGCCCCAATCAATGCTACCAATAGTACAAATGAAACCAGTTCAAACGGTAAAACATATTGCCCCAATAGTAACTTCCCAATTCTGGATACATCATCAGTAATCGGAATAGATGATACCTCATTCCATTTCATAGCCTTCAGGATATAAAAGATAAGGCAAAACAATACACTTGAGACAACCAATGCCACCCCTTTTAATTGATTACCTTGAGGAACAGCCCTGTCTGTCACCTTATAGGTAAGCATTATCAGGAACATAAACAACACAACAATTGCCCCAACAAAGATAAACACCTGAATAATTGCCAGAAACTCTGCATTAAGGGTAATAAATAAGCCGGCCACACTTAAAAGAAACACAGCCAGAAATAATACCGCATGTATTAAATTCCTGACCGTTACCACCAGCACACCACAAATAATACCAATAGCTGCCAGTACAAAAAACGCCATATTTGATAATACTAATGAACAAATAGCATCAATATTCATGATTACTCACCCCTATCTGGCTTTAAGGACTACGCCTTCCAAGCCTGTAAGCCTTTGCTGTAAATCGCCAAGCAAATTCTTCAACACATCTATCTCTTCCCTTTGCACATCAATCAGCCTATCCTTTTCCGGACTTTTCAAGTGTTGTTCCAGCCTTGTATCACACCAAATGATCTTCTTCCACATGATAAACCATTGAACAATCAGGCTGCCTATACCTATGACCATGGCACTAAGAATAATCTGCAGCCAGAACATCATATCAACAAATCGTTGAATACTTCGTTGTATATCAGCAAACCGCTGATCCATGCTTTTTTCCATAGCCACAAACTGCTGATTCATCGCGGCAAACCGCTGTTCCATTTGCTGCTCTATACTATCCAACCTTGCTTCAATCTTAGCCAGCCTTACCTCTACACCTGTTTCCTGTTGTGCATATACTGGCTGCACATTGCCCAACAAACACCATATTCCTGCCACAATCAATACCTTTCGATTAATCCACATCATTGTATCTCCATATTGTTGTAATCACCCTCTGTGTACCTCATATTTCTCTGTGAACTCTTGTGTTAAATAATTATATTAATTACCTGATTACATTTCAGAACAGCACCATCACCAATCCCGTAAGCCCAATATTCAAAAATGCAAGTGGCAGCAATACCTTCCAGCCAAACACCATCAACTGATCCACACGAATGCGGGGATATGTCCATCTAAACCATATGAATAAAAACACAATTGCGTATGTCTTCAATAAAAACCAGACAATTGGTGGCAAAACCATAGGAAGTCCGGGTATTCCGTTCCATCCACCCAAAAACAGGGTGGCACAAACAGCTGAAGCCACAAACATATTGGCATATTCAGCCAAAAAGAACATGGCAAACTTGATACCGCCATATTCTGTATGAAAGCCTGCAATCAGTTCTGATTCTGCTTCAGGCAGGTCAAAGGGTGCACGTTTACACTCGGCAGTTGCTGCAATAATAAACAATATAAAAGCCAATGGCTGTTTGATAATATACCAGCAATCCTGCTGAGCAACAATAATATCACCCATCTTTAATGAGCCTGCCAGCATTATTACCCCAATCACTGAAAGGCTCATGGCCAATTCATAGCTTACAATCTGTGCACTGGAACGAATCCCGCCAAGCAATGAATACTTATTCCCTGAAGACCAGCCAGCCATGATTATCCCGATAACCCCTATGCTGCCAACAGCCATGAGATAAATCACACCAAGGTTCAGGTCGCAAACAATCAAGCCCGTTGACCATGGCAAAACAACATATGCCATCACAGCCGGAGCCATGACAACCACTGGTGCCAGAAAGAATATCCACTTATCTGCCACCTTTGGCACAATATTTTCTTTAAGCAACAGCTTAACCGCATCAGCAGCTGTCTGCAATATCCCATACGGACCAACCCTCATGGGTCCAAGCCTGTCCTGCATATAACCGGCAATCTTGCGTTCAGCCAAAACAACCATCATAGCATTAACCGAGATAAACCCTCCAATCAATGACAATGCCGCAGCTATGGCTACCACGGTTACTACCAAAACAGGCGGCAGGTGATACATCTCACACATACTCACCAGAAAGTGTTGGATATTATTTACTAATTGTTGTGTATCAAATAATAACTGCATCTTAAACTCCTGCCCCTCGACTTTTCTGTTCCTATCTGAATGCTGATAGCTGATAGCTGATAGCTGATAGCTTCCAAATCACTTATACATCGTAACCTCAGGCTCTTTTGTCAACCTTTCAATATCATATATCATTTTATCCCGATTATAACAGGCCATCTCATAACAACCAGTCATACGAATGGCATCCTTTGGACATGCATCCACGCATAACCCACAGAATATGCACCTTGATATATCAATAACATAGCTTGCTACCTTTTTATCACACCCCCCTGCATCCGGCTCATCCATTGGCACGCATGTCAGCTTGATTGCCTCAGCCGGGCAATATCTGGCACACAACCCGCAGCCAACACACAATAGGTGTCCATTTTCATCCACATTCAGCCTCTGTAGCCCACGAAACCCTTCTGCTACCGGCCTCCTTTGGGTTGGATACTGAATGGTTACCGATGGCATAAAAAGGTGTTTCAATGTTACAAATAAGCCACTGATCAACTCTATAATAGCTGTAACAAAACCTACCTTTATTGCATACTGTTTCATATTATCCGCTCCACGCTTCCCTTAACAGGCATCATCTCTTTCCCAAATAATCGCATCACATTAATTGTTGGATATGTATGAACAACACCAACCCCAATGGGTACATCATGGCTTATTTTTGTCCTTAGCTCAACGCTCGCATTTTTAGAGGAAACAACAACCATATCCCTATCCCCTACCCCAAGCCGGGAAGCCTCATCCATGCCTATCTCAATACAAGCCTCACCTATCTCAAGCAGGCATGGACTCCATGAACCGAGTGAACCGGAATAGAGATGAGAGGGTGCAGATACAAGCAATAACTTGCTATCAGTCGACAGAGAGGCTTCATCTGCCAGAGGAGCTTCATCTGCCAGAGGAGCTTCCTCCTTTATTCCCTCACACTCAACCGGGATAAATTTACCCTTCCATGTATCAAGTGAGAAAAGGGAAGCAGGGGTTTGAAAGTGTATGCCCGACTGTATCTCCTGCCGCACATCCACCGGCACATCACAACCAAGCCGTTTGCATAGGTCAATAAATATCTCAATATCAGCCCTGCTTTCACCCACAGGAGGCAATATTTTTTTTAAGCCCTGTATTCTTCGTTCCAGATTTGTATATGTTCCCTCTTTTTCAGCAAAGCTGCAAACCGGTAACACCACATCAGCCAGCTCAGCCGTAGGTGTCATAAACATATCCTGAACAACAAGAAATTCCAAGCCATCCAACACACTTGCTACATCAGACATTGGATATGTCAGCATCGGATTTTCGCCAACAATATACATAGCCTTTAGCCTGCCGGTCTCCAGCATCTCCATTGCTTTAAGCCCTGTTTTATCCACAGGCACATACCCGGGCAAAAACCCCGGCACACAACCCATATCAATTGCCCCTTGTGAATTATTTTTCTCCGGCAAGATATATACCCCGCATGATTCCTTGCCAATATTCCCGGTAACCAACGCCAGATTACTTGCTGCCAGAGCAATATCCCTGTCATTTCCGACTAATCCCATACCAATAGCCACAATAATACACGCCCTTTCTGCCTTACCATAAGCCATTGCTGCCAGCTCAAGCTCCTGTGGTTTAACACCGCATATCTCTTCCACATATTCTGGTGTGTACCTTTCTATTGATACATGCAGCCTGTCTAAACCATCTGTCTTATTATTAACAAAGTTTTTATCAGCCAATTCAAGTCTGACTATTTGGTTTATAATTCCATTGATTAAAGCAACCTCTGTGCCGGGCTTACAGATAAGGTTAGCCTTTGCCTGACGGCTGAGCAATGTCCTTTTATTGTCTGCCACAATCAGGCTTGCCCTATTTCGATTAACCGCAAGATTTACCTCTATCCTGACATTTGGATGTGTTTCGTTGAGATTAGCCCGAACAAGAAGAATAGCATTTGCCTTCCTGATTTCATTTAAGGAATTGGTTGAGCTGGCATTCCCAAGGCTTTCCCTTAATGCCAACAACCCTTGATACCTACTGCCATGATCAATATTATTCGTTCCTATTCCCTGACGGATGAGCCGCTGAAATAGATACAATTCTTCATTTGTCAGCCTCGCAGAGCCAAGACCACCAATTGAGTCTGCCCCGGATGCAGCCTTTATCTCATTAAACTTAGTTACAACAAATCCCAGAGCCTCATCCCATCCAACCTCTTCAAATGTGCCATTCTTTTTAATAAGCGGCTTTTTTAGTCTCTTGGGATTACCCACAAACTCATATCCAAACCTTCCCTTGGAGCAGAGATTACCCTCGTTTATTCCCGTCTCATAATCACCTGTAACCCGCTGTATCTCATTATCCTTAATCCCAAGCACGAGTGAACACCCATTTGAGCAGTAAGGACAAAGGGTTGCCTCACTTTTTAGATCCCAGACTCGTGTCTTATACTTAAACATTTTTGAGTTCAATGCCCCAACAGGACAGACCGAGATACACTGTCCACAAAACTCACATTCCATTGGTCTGTCAAAATCAGTACCAATGTATGCCTTTATCCCTCGATTAATAAAGCTAATCTCCCCTACCCCCTGCACCTCATTGCAGATTCGGACACACTTGCCGCAAAGGATACATCTATTCATATCCCGTTCAATCAAGGGTGAGAGCCGTTCCACAGCCTTTTTAATCGCCTTCATCTTATAGGGATTATCCACTACACCATATTCATACACCATGTCCTGCAGCATACATTCCCCTGCCTTATCACACACAGGACAATCAAGGGGGTGTTCTGCCAGAATAAGCTGAAGCTGTGCCCTGCGAGCCTCAATGATCTCAGGGCTATTGGTTATTATCTCCATCCCATCTTTAACCGGATTAAAGCACGCTGGAATCAATGACTTGCGACCCTTAAGCTGAACCACGCACATACGGCAGGCACCAAACCCAATCAGCCGCTTATCTGCACACAATGCCGGTATCTTTACCCCTGCCTTCTCAGCCGCATCAAGGATCATTGTTCCCCTTTCAACCGTAACTTGTTTTCCATCAATTGTTAGTGTAATCTCTGCCATTCTTACCTCTCCATATCCTCGTAGGGGCAAGGCCCCTGTGCCTGCCCTCTGTCTCTACAGTATACCTGCGGTCTTCAATACCTCTGCAAACCGTGGTTCAACCAAGGCATATCCCTTTAATGCCTTCCGTAAAGCGACCCTTTCATCCTCAAATCCCTGTTCTAATTCCTTTGTCTTTCTTACAACCGGCGTAATAGCTGTGCGTCTATCCCACATTACGAATCCCATCATAGCCAGCAGCCCACATATTAAGGTCATAATCCCGCCAAGTATTACATACACCAAATCCCTTAAATCTGATATATCGCCCTTCATTTCACTTTTTAAGTCTGTCATATCACCCTTCAGTTCACCCCTCAAGTCATCTATTCTTGTATTCATTCCATCTATCCTTGTATTCATTGCTGTCATCTGTGTCTCAAGCCGTATCAATCGTTCAATAATTTCCTCATCCTTTTGGGTATTTTGAGCTTGAGCCGCAAATGAACCTGTTAATAGGAATATAAACATTACGGTTATAATATGTAATTTCGTCATCTTTTATTCCTCTACAATCAGGGCAGATACAGGGGTCTGCCTCTACATCATGCCTGCGGTCTTTAATACCTCTGCAAATCGTGGTTCAACTAAGGCGTATCCCTTTAGCACCTTGCGAAGGGTAACCCTTTCATCCTCAAATCCTTGTTCTAATTCACTTGTCTTTTTTACAACCGGTGTAATAGCCGTGCGTCTATCATACATGACATATCCCATCATAGCCAGCAGCCCACATATTAGGGTCATAATCCCGCCAAGAACTACATATATCAAATCCCTTAAATCATCTATTCTTGCATTCATTGCTGTCATCTGTATCTCAACCTTTGCGTCCGTTGCTGTCATCCGTGCCTCAAGCTTTTCATCCATCGCTGTCATCTGTGCCTCAAGCCGTATCAGCCGTTCAATAATTTCCTCATCCCTTTGACTATTTTGGGCTTGAGCTACAAAGGAGCCTGCCAGTAGAAATATAAATGCTACGGTTATGATATGCAACATCCTCATCTTTATTTTCTCCCAAACAATGCGGCAAGATTACCATCAGTCAATTGCATTAAACCTACAAACCGTCACACACGATCTACACCTCGTGCATTTTTCCTTTTTTATTGTAGCCTTCTGCTTCTTTTCCCAAATAACTGCATTTGATGGGCAAGCCTTAAGGCATAACCCACACATCTTGCATTTTTCCTCATTTACCTTAAATTTTATCAGATCAATACAAACCTTAGCCGGGCATTGTTTTTCCTTGATATGGGCATCATATTCATCCCTAAAGTAGCGAATGGTTGACAGGACAGGATTGGCAGCTGTTTGACCAAGCCCGCAGTGTGATGTATTTTTTATATGATTGCCAAGCCTCTCCAAAAATTCAACATCCCCATCCTGTCCCCTGCCAGCAACAATATCCTCAAGCTTATTAAGCATAACCCTTAAGCCGACTCTGCACGGCACACACTTCCCGCAGGATTCATCCACTGAAAAGTCTATAAAAAACCTGGATGTATCAACCATACAGGTAGTATCATCCATGACAACCACACCGCCAGAGCCCATCATCGCCCCAGCATCGTTAAGTGAATCAAAGTCTATTTTTACATCAATCAAGCTCTCCGGGATACACCCTCCGGATGGTCCGCCAAGCTGAGCTGCCTTAAATTTCCGTTTATTTGAGATACCGCCGCCAATATCAAAGACCAATTCTTTCAAACTGGTACCCATAGGCACCTCAACCAGACCGACATTATTTATTGCCCCGGTTAAAGTAAATACCTTTGTCCCTTTACTCCCCTCTGTACCTATAGAGGCAAACCATGCCCCGCCATTAAGGATAATCTGCGGCACATTGGCAAAGGTCTCCACATTATTCAGGTTGGTTGGCTGTCCCCAAAGCCCTGACTCAGATGACCTTGGTGGTTTTATCCTCGGCATACCCCGTTTGCCCTCAATAGAATACATCAATGCACTCGACTCGCCGCAAACAAAGGCACCTGCACCCGGATATATCTCTATATCAAAACTAAAATCAGTCCCAAAGATATTCCTGCCAAGCAATCCATATTCCCTTGCTTGATCAATAGCAATATTTAGTCTATGAATGGCCAAGGGATACTCTGCCCGCACATAGATATACCCCTTTTCTACCCCACCAATGGCATAGGCAGAGATAGCCATACCCTCTAAGACAGCATGTGGATCAGCCTCTAAGACAGACCTATCCATAAATGCCCCTGGATCACCCTCATCACCATTACATACCGTATACTTTGGAAAATTTTTATACTTTCGGCATTCCTCCCACTTTTTACCGGTTGGAAATCCGCCGCCGCCACGACCCCTGAGACCGGAAAGAATCATCTCATTAATAACATCTTCTGATCTCATACCGGTTAATACCTTAGCCAATGCCTGATACCCATCCCTGGCAATATATTCATTGATCCTCTCTTCATAGATCAAACCACAATTACGCAAGGCAAGCAGTTGTTGTTTGGCAAAAAAGGTAATATCATTTAAGTGAACAGCCTTTTGTTTTTCTCCAGGCGGCTGGTATAGAATCCCCTCGGACAATTTGCCATTAACAATATGTTCCTCAACAAAAAGGGCAATATTCTCTTCATCAAGTTTATGATAAAAGATACCGCCAGGATAGACCACCATAAGCGGACCAACCGCACAAAAGCCATTGCAGCCGGTAAGGACAATATCCACCCTGTCGCGGACACCATGCTCTGCTAATGCCTTTTCTAACACAGCACGAACCTTCTTGGTACCGCAAGCCATACAGCCTGTACCTGCACAGAGCAGGAGATGATATTTTTCCGCTTGTATCTGATCACTTGGTTCAAAGCGAATCCTTATCTTCTCAAACTCCTGCTCTTTAAGTTGTTGTAACCCTTCTACTGTCAACCTTGACGGCATATCATGTTTCTCCAATATTCTTTTTCCAATCCTGACATTATCTTAATAGCTGTTCAATTTCATGGTCGTCAAATTTTAATTGTCTTAGAACCCTTTTGCAATACACAGAATCCAATGTTTTCTTCCCCATTTGCACCGGGGCAGAATATCTTCTTTCCTGAATAATCCTTGCATATATGGCATGATCTGTTGTCCCCTGTCTAACAAAAACCGCTCCACCTTTTTCCAATAATCTTACAAATTCTCTGCTGGACATTGGTCGCACCTTAGGCATACACTGCCACCTCGTGCACCTCAAGTGGTCTCAAGATTAAATCCCCCTTAAGTTCTTTATACCACTCAGGCTGAGTATCGGTTAGAAATTCAATTAATTCCTCCAAAGAAATAGGAGATACCACAGTTTCTGTATATTGCTCTACATCTTCTATATACAATTCTATTGCTGTTCTAAGATTTTTTTCTACCTCTGCAAGTGTCTCGCCACAGGCAGAAAGATTTAACTCCAGACATACAGCCACATACTCAAGTTTACTCTTACGGATTATTGTTGTATACATCCTCCACCTATTATTTCCAAACCTATGTTACTTCCTCATCCTCATCCTTATTTTCGTCTTCATCTTCTTCATCATCCCAATCCTCATCATCATCATCCCAATCTTCATCATCACTCGCATTCTTAGCAGCGTCTATCATCTTGGCTGCATCTGCCAAGAGACGAAAGCAGGCTATGTTAGGCATACCCAAATGCATACCCATCTCATTTGCAGTTTCACTATCCCAGTAAGCAACGCAATCCGCATTACACACCCTCTCCATGTAGCAACACTTTTTCTCTTCCGTAACCTTTGCTGTTTTACAAGCCATTTACTCATACCTCCTTAATATATCCATTACTTTCCCTGGCGTAACCATGCCATGGGTATCTTCACCAACCAACACAGCCGGGGCAAGCCCACAAGCCCCAACACATCGCACAGTCTCAAGTGTAAACCTTTTATCCCCTGTGGTTTCTCCAACCTGAATCCCCAGTTCAGATTCAATCTTAATAACAATCTCCATTGCACCCTTAACATAACAAGCCGTGCCAGTACAAACCTTAATCAGATATTTGCCCCTTGGCACGGTATTAAAAAAGGCGTAAAAAGTAACCACCCCAAAGATATGGCTCGCAGGCACATTAATTCCAACTGCAATATACCGTTGCAACTGAGCAGGCAAATACCCGAACGCTTCTTGAGTTTCCTTCAGAATAGGGATAAGATAATTGGGCTTTGCCCCGTACTTAGCCACTATCACATCTATCTGTGCCAACTGCTCAGGTGAAAATATTTCTATATCTGAATCCTGTTTGCATTTACATATACATTCACTCATACTTTACCTCAAACTATTTCATCTTGTTACTACTTAGCCGAATTTAACACAGAGAACACAGAGAAATATGAGTTACACAGAGAGTGATAGAGATTTAAACTCTGTGCAACTCTGTTTTCTCAGTGAACTCTGTGTTAAATATAATTCAAAAACTGCTAAATAGTTACTTCATCTTTAACAAGGGCAGATATGGAGACTCTGGCCTTACCTTCAATGTCTGTTCATTACAATCTACCAGCAAATCCAGCCCTTCCATGATAATTTGCCCAACTAACGGTTCAGAATTTGGTGGTCCGACAATACAATCTGTATTCATCTGCCTATTCCCAATGCGTACTGTTAATGGACCGGCTATTTCCCTTTCTTCCTTTCTCTCATCAGCATAGGTAACCACAGCCTTTCGTATACTCTCAAGCCCAAGCACTTCTACCAAGTCTTGTGGCAGCATCAACATTACTGCTCCGGTATCTACCAAGGCATCTATCTCTTCTCCTCGAATCTTTGCCTCAGGGATATATCCTTTTTTGAATAAATGCCTGTCTCCATAATTTTCAAGATACAGCCTTGTTCTTACCTCGCCCATCTTTTTTCTCCCATCCTACCTGTCAATCTCTCCCAACACAATATCAAGCGTTCCAATGATAGCCACCACATCTGCCAGCATCATCCCATTCTCACACATCTTTCCAATTGCCTGAAGGTTAGCAAAGGATGGCACGCGAATCTTCATCCGATATGGCTTTGAAGAACCATCACTAATAATGTAAAAACCAAGCTCTCCCTTTGGGCTTCAATGGCATGATATATCTCGCCCACCGGCGGATTAAACCCTTCAGCCATAATATGAAAATGATGGATAAGGGATTCAATCTTTGTATTTACGGCATCCTTTGTTGGAGGCACAACCCTTGGGTCATCTGCCATGAGCTTGCCTTCAGGTATCTTTTCAAGAGCCTGTTGAACGATTCTTCGGCTTTGTCTCATCTCTTCTAATCGCACCAGATATCTATCATATGTATCCCCTACCCCACGACCGGTTGGGATATCAAAATCAAGCTCATTATAAACACAATATGGTTCTGATCGACGAATGTCCCACTCAACCCCTGAGCCTATAATGTGACCGCTACTATCGTTTATCGGGAACAGTAACCTATCACGGAATCGGTCGTGTGTTTTGCCTTCATCCGTGGCCACTATCAGGCCGGCTTCAAGCAATTCACTCTCGGTATAGCCTCTCTCCAGCAGGTATTGTTTTAATGCCTCCCAGCTATTTAAACTAAAGCCCAGTTGGAAGTCGGTAACGGTTTTTGCCGAG
>JBDRAP010000098.1:0-8096 GCA_043823615.1 bacterium | reverse complement strand
ATCCCACAAATTGATGTTCCTCTCAGTTTGCAGGAAGTCAGTATCTTAGGATCAAACATTAAGGGGCTTAAGCACTGTTTTGTCGAATCGTATCAAAAGATTACTCAAATCAGAAAAAGACTTGAAACAGCATTGAGTTATTTTCCAAATGGGGTTTTTGTGCGGCTGGGTTCGCGGAGTGCCAAAGACTCTCACCATGCACAACACTATGGTTTGAGAGTAGATAATGCTTATGCTGCCGTCAAGATGCTTACAGAATCATCCAAGAGGGTTCTTTTCGATCTACTCCTTGCCTGTCGTAATAATTATAGTCCACACATCTTTGTTCGCCAATGGATGGAGATACCTGCTTGGGCTGAGTTTCGTTGTTTTATGAAAAATAGAAAATTAGTCGGTATCTCACAGTATGATTGTAAAAACTTGGGATATTGTCCGGAAATTGATGAAAATGCAGGACGGATAAGATTTGCAATAGAACAATTCTTTGAAAAATTCAAGGAAGTATCACATCTTGATGATGTAGTCTTCGATGTTTTTACAATTATACATAAAGAAGAAAACGATATTTCGATTGATGTTAAGTTGATAGAGTTAAATCCGTTTTTTTCAAAAACAGATTCCTGTCTATTTAGTTGGTCTTGCGATAACGATTTTGATGGGTCTTTTCGATATATACGAAGATAGGATTAGGAGGCAGCCACATGAATATGCTAAACTTCTTAAAAGATTTGCTTGAGCCTAACAAGGCACACTTTTTGTTTGATTGTCCTGTACCTGATTTAGGAGTATTAAGTTTTACTGGTTCTGAAGGGATATCACAGCCTTATCGATTTGAGATTCGGTTGGTATCAAAGAATGCAGAGATCAATTTTGATGATGTTGTGTTTAAGCGAGCCACCTTAACCATTAGCTTTAATCAAACAGATAAAAGGTATATTCACGGGATCATTTCCAGATTTTCACAGTATGAATCGGGTGCTCATCATACTATATATGTCGCTGAGATTGTACCCATGGTATGGCTTTTGAACCTGCGGACACAAATCCGAATATTCCAGGATATGGGTGTAGATGAAATAGTGAAGAAGGTGCTTTCTGATGCAGGTTTTGGGGGTAAGGATTATAAGTTTTTACTTCAAAAAAAATATCCAAAACGAGAATATTGTGTTCAATATCGAGAGAGTGATTTTAGTTTCATCTGCCGACTGCTCGAAGAAGAGGGGATATTCTATTATTTTCAACATGAATTACAGGTAAATGGAACAGAGTTATTGGCTATAAATGATTCCTCTGATACTTGCCCTAGTTGTGTTCCTGAAAAAGAGGTAGGGTTTCATGAGCATTCAGGAGACATCCCATCAGAAACTCAATATGTTTATGAGTGCCGACCACAACAAGGGGTCATCTCCGGTAAGATTACACTGAATGACTTTAACTATGAAAAACCTAATGTACTGCTTCTATCAAGCGAAAATAGCAGCCTAATCAAAAACCCGAATCTTGAGATATATGATTATCCTGGTGAATATAATCAGCAGAGTGAAGGGGAAAGACTGGCTAAGATAAGGATGAGGGAAATTGATGCTCATTACATGGTAATTAGCGGCAAAAGTAATTGGCGGTCAATGGAGGCTGGTTATAAGATGACCCTGACAGACCATTATCGAAGTGATTTGAATAAAGACTATCTGATAACAAGGGTGATTCATTATGCTACCCATGCAGCCATTCTTTCCTTTGGCGAGTCAGAAAAAGGCACCAGCTATAATAATCAGTTTGAATCTATTCCTTTTAAGGTTAATTTCCGTCCTTCACGAACAACCCCTCGACCAACGGTAAAGGGTACACAAACAGCTACAGTTGTTGGACCATCTAAGGAAAAGATATACTTTGATGAATTTGGCCGGGTAAAGGTACAATTTCACTGGGATCGCGAAGGGAAAAGGGATGAAAAGAGCAGTTGTTGGGTACGAGTAAGTCAGGGCTATGCCGGGGCTAATCATGGTATGCAGTTTATGCCCTTGATTGGTGATGAGGTTATCATAGACTTTCTTGAGGGCGATCCGGACAAGCCGATTATTACTGGACGGGTCTATAATGGTAATAATATGCCTCGATTAAAACCAGAAAACAAGGTGCAAAATATTATCTATACGCCCTATCAACATAGATTGATGTTGGATGATAAGGGGGCATATATTACACTCAACACTGGCGGTGGAGAAGTTTTGTTTATGGGTGATGGGGATAAGGGTAAGAGTGATCACGGGAATAACATTAAAATATCCACGGCTGATAAGCATTTCATGCACATGGCTGAAGGAAAAGAGATGAAAGGCATCCTTATCTCAACCCTTAAGAATAATATGATTGCCTTAGATGATAAGGAAGAAAATATCACCATCCAAACCACTAAAGGACATATTGCTGTGCTGGATGATAAGAATAAAAAGATTGCCATAACAAGCACAGACGGGCATAGTGTTACTATTGATGATAAAGGGAAAAATATTACACTGGTTGATAGTAGTGGCAACAATACATTTAAGATAGATATTAGTGGGAAAAAGCTGATTATTTCTACAAAACAAGGCAGCATTGACATACTGGCTCCTATGGGTACTATTACCATGAAGGCAAATCAGATTAATGCCGAGGCAAAAATGGATGTGAAGGTAAAAGGTATGAATATTAGTCAGGAAGCACAGATGGCTGTAAAAGTAAAGGGATTGAATGTAACCTCAGAGGCAAGCATGGCTCAAAAAGTAAAGGGAACCATGACCAATGTTGAGGGAGGGGCAATGACTACGATAAAGGGTGCTTTGGTAAAGATTAACTGATAAAGGATATTAACAATGGGTAAGCCAGCTGCCAGAATAGGTGATCCAACCATGCATGGGGGGACTATTATTATAGGCTTTCCAACCGTACTTATTGGCGGCAAGCCTGCTGCCCGTATTGGAGATATGCATGTCTGTCCCATGGTTACCCCTGGTACACCCCCTATCCCTCATGTAGGAGGACCAATTACCATGGGTACTCCCACGGTTTTGATTGGCAATATGCCTGCTGCCTGTATGGGTGATATGGCTGCCTGTATTGGTCCGCCAGATACTATTGCCATGGGTTGCCCTACCGTGCTGATTGGTGTGGCAGGTGGTGGTGGTGCCGGAGTTGCTGGAGCAGCTGTTGGGGCAGCTGCGGCTAACTTTGCAGTTAAAACAGAAAGACGAGGCGGGATGCTTGGTGCGATTATAGGGGGAATAGTAGGGGTAATTGTTGGTGCGGTGGGTGGTGCAGCTATTGGTGGGCTGCCGGGGGCAATTATAGGAGGGATAGTAGGGGCGATTACCGGTGCAGCCACAGGGTATGCGATGACTTCAAGGGAGGTAACCACATACGGAAATAGTATTGTTATCGAAGGAACACTTGAATTTAGGCAAAGAGTGGTTGGGGATTTGGATGTGATTGCTTTGACACCCTCTGGTGGTCAGTTGGTTCAATCCATCGATACCGGTAATCAGACAATTGCAATTGTAGAAACAAGTGAAAATGATGGAAATAGCTATGACCCATCTACTAAAACTATCGAATATAACCCAAGTGATGTACAACTCTCTGATGGAAGTGAAGATTGGATGAGACGACCACCAGTAGTAGGTTTTGCTCATGAATTAACACACGCCAGTCATGATGCTAATGGTGGACTTACAACAGACGCTACCGGCAATTTCAGTCGAATGCTTGAGGAGCGAAGAACTGTAGGACTTCCTGCTGGTCATGGGGCTCCCGACTATACAGGTGAACCTTTCTCTGAAAATGGAATAAGAAGCGAGATAGGACTTCCTCAACGGCCAAGATATTGACATATGCCAGAAAGTTGGTAAAAGGAGTAATGGTGAAAGTTATGTTGTTGTCTCTTCTATGTCTTATGTCGATTACAATATCCTGTGATCAAATAGAACTCAACCATGAATCAGATGGAGTAAACTTAAAAAAGGAGGCAAAAATAATGCAAAAAGATATTTCTTTAGATGTTGAGATTCGCAAAGGTCAGAAATTTCTGATTTTGGAATATAAGGTTTATAACATGAGTAAGTCTGCTATCTACCTTATGAACCACTTATTTCGCCTTAAAAAAACAGGTGGTTGGGACATTCCTGATCATAATTTGACATATGTCTATCCAGAGGAGAAAGGGGTCATTCGTTTGGCAAAATGGGCTCCGCCTATACCTAAAGATTTACTTACTGAGGAAATTTGTCCTTATGTAACTGTAGTTCCACCAGGCGAAACATTTAGGGAGGAATTAAACCTTGAGATACCCCTCAAACCTTTTGTTGCATATAGGAATAGGCCGTATGATGTTCCTGACAAGAAAATTATTGCCTATGACCATGTTTATTTTACCCTTGGTTTTTATCCTCATACCGAAGATATTAAGATAATTCATAAGAATATAGGAGGGGTGGACACTATTTCTATTGGTGGAATTCCTGCTTATGGTGAAAGCCAACAGCTACTTGAGACCGAAAAAATAGAATTGCCAGTTGAGATAATAATGCCACGAAAAATTCCACAAAGATGGTGGTAACATATACGATATGTATCTTCATCTGTTATTTATCGATTCATGCAATTCGTGTTCTCTTCTCATAATGCTAAACGACAGACTGTGTGAAAACTCTGAATTTGGACAGCAATGTCACAACATATTGACGATTACCATCTGTGTAATCTTTGGATAATCTTGATTGCACGGTCCCGAAAAAATATGTTGACATATCTGTATGCTTCTGCTACAATCTAAGGCATAATCTAACCATTGCTTCTGAGACATTCGAATTTGTGGGTGAGACAGAGGGCAGGCACGGGGGCCTGCCCCTACGGCGTTGAATGTCCCCTGTTATCGTTAAGTAGAGGTGTGGATGTGTCTCCCCCTCACTGTTAAATTTAAATGTCATGAAGCACTACTCAAGGGGTGTCGAAAAGGGAGCAGGCATAGGATGCCTTTAATCAGTCAGCCTTCAGGCTACAAGGGGGTTGTAATCGTTCAGCTATCAGCAGTCAGCCTTCAGCTTTTACAAGGCATTACAGTACAAAAAGCAGGAAGACATAAAATTAGGAAGGCCTCGTTTGTCTTGATTTTATAGTCTTTGCTGACTGCTGATAGCTGACGGCTGAACGCTTACAAGGGGGTAAAACATGAATTTTCTGCGAATAATAGTCCTTATAGCAAGCCTGTGGATGGTGTCAGGCTGTGTTCCTCAGGCAAAATTAACATTTCAGTGTGATGATAATATCAATGGAGATATGCTGCTCCCGGTAGATATTATACTGGTCAGCCAAGGGGAAGAAAAGGCTATCCTTCAAATTGGACCAGATGCATGGTTTGAATCAGAATATCGGAATAATCTGACAAAAGGGCAACTCATAAAGCTTGCACTTAAGGGTAAAGAAGAAAAAGAAATAAAGGTTAATGTCCCGCAAAAGGAATCTGTGGCTATAATCTTTGCAGATTATACACAGATAACAGACCAAAACCTTCAACAAATAATCATATATCCTCATAAGTGGCGAAAATATATACAAGGATACATCAGGGTGGGTGAACATGGATTGCAGATAGTGAAATAATGGTGTCTACCATTGCAGTAGTTATGTTGCATTTATAGTAACTATTCAGATGTGTAATGAAGGAGAAAAGGAGAAAATGGGGAAATGGAGAAAAGAAGAATTATATGCAAACCGATAAATAACTTGACATATGATTCACACGACTCTTTCTGCATGTGCTAATAGTAATCAGTATAGATTTCTCCCTTTGGTCGAAATGACAGCATTGTTTGTCCTTCCCCATTTCTTTGTCATTCCGAACTAATGTGAGGAATCTATATGTGCCAATGAGTAGTCGGTTTCTGTCTGCAGGTCTGCTGGAAACTTATTTAATGGATTGCATATAACTGATAAAATTAAAGGGTGAAGTTAGAAAGAGATTAGATTTTTTCTCCAATTCTCCCCCTTCTCCACTTCTCCTTATCTTAATCTTGCACATCTTTCGGTATAGTGTGAATAGTTACCATTTATAATATCAACACAGGAGGTAATATCATCATGTCAGTATTTCAACACAATGATTTTCTTTTAGAGATCCCGGAAAAATGGGGTGATTATTCAGTCGTTACCTTGGTAGAGCTTCCATCCAATAATGGCAAGCAAGGGTTTCAGCATAGTATTGTTGTTACCCAGGATACTATTGGTGAGAAGATGAAACTTAAGGAATATGTGGATGCTCAGATTATAAGCATACTGGACAGTTTTCAAGATTGCTCGATAGATTTACAGGAAGATGCTCCGATAAATGACATGGAAGGCTGCCGTATAGTCTTTTCTTGGCAGAACCAGGATACTGGTCAGATATTTAAGCAAATGCAGCAATACCTCCTAAAGGATTCACGGATTATTACCATTACAGGAACAGCACTTAAGGATACCTTTGATAATAATCATCAAAAGTTTGATAATATAATGAAAAGTTTTCGGTTTGTAGGGTAGCCTGATGTACTATTTTAAGAAAGAAATGTTCTGTAAGGAAAAGAAATCTGAACAATCACAGGATGGTGCTTGTAGCAATCAAGAAAAAGAAGAGGAAAAATCCATCTTTTTCAGTCCAACTCAATTTTCTAAAAAATCCGATGAGCCGTCAAAAACCCTATTGCAGGATGCAGAGGGTCATGTCTTTACAGCTAATGGATTTAGTCTAAATCTTCCCTGCGGTTGGTTATCAAAGACAAGCTATTTATTATCAGGCACACAAGAGCAGGGAGAACAGATAAGCATTCAGATTGCTGTTGAAGAAGATACTTGCGTTAGCTCTGTTGCTGAATATGCTCAACAACAGCTTGCAGTATTACAAACACATCTGACAGGGTATTGTCTCCTGCAACAAGAGGAGATAGTTATACCTAATGGACAAAAAGCATATCAGGTGGAGTTTTGCTGGAATGCTGATGAAAACCAGCTGCTGTATCAACAGCGGGTTTATGTATTATCCAAAAATATTGGATATTGCCTTATGTCTATTCTTACAGAAGAGATATATAAAAACAACAGGGAGAAAATTAGCTGTATCTTAAGGAGCTTTAAGGCAGAACAAGGAGACTTAACATGACTCATAATAAAGATTTGGATATTAAAATTAATCCTGCAGAGATAGAGGGGAGTACGGTTATTTTGGATCAGATGCCATTAAAAATACTTGCGTTAGCTGATTTTACCCCTGGCAATCCAACAGTGGATGTGCCAATTAATATTAATAAGAATAATTTTAATGATGTAATGAGGATGCTTTGTCCCGGACTTCGATTTAGTGTTCCCGGCAGAATGGGACAGGCTCAAAAAGAGGTTGTGGTTGAGTTAACATTTGACAGCATAAATTCCTTTGTGCCTGAAGAAATTGTTCCCCGGGTGAGCGGACTTGCAGAACTAATGAAAATCCGAAATCTCCTTGCTGCCCTTGCCAATCAGGAACTCTCCTGTCAGGAATTTCAGGAATATATCAAGGGGATGGAAGTCGAATTGCCATTGTTTTCTCAACTTCAATCAGCCACTACAACCCCTACCTTACCCCTTCTTTCAATTGCAGCATCAAACACAGAAAGCACAGATCCCCTGAATTCTCTGTTTGAAATGGTTGATATCCCGCCTTCACAGAAAGGCAAATCTATTTCAGCCATTGATAACCTTATTGCCCGAATACTACAGCCGCAGCCAGATATAGACAAACAAACAATTGAAGCAGCTATTGGTGAAATAGATATTATGCTTGGTGACCAACTCAATGAAATTCTACATCACAAGGAATTTCAGGGTCTTGAGGCTGCATGGCGGGGATTAAAATTTCTGATAGACAAGACAGATTTTCACAAAAAATAAGGATTGAGATACTGAATGTCCCGAAGAATGAGCTTAGAGATACCCTCTATACCCATGTATTTAAGCCAGAGTATGATGGGCTTACATCCTCCCCGCTTTCTGTAATGATTGCAGATTATCAGTTTGAAAGATTGCCGCATGAGATTGAGCTGCTGAGAGAT
>JBDRAP010000097.1:0-5794 GCA_043823615.1 bacterium | reverse complement strand
ATGACAAACTTGTGTAAAAAAGGAGAAATGGGGAAAGTGGAGAAATGGGGAAAATAGTCAGAAAATGTAAGTTTTTCCTCTCCAATTCTCCCTTTTCTCCATTTCTCCTTATCTTACACATTTCAAAATGAGAATTGCTGGTACATGCCAAAAATCTCTTGATTTCTGCCCTATTTTGTGCTATAATTTGTGTTATCAAGTAAATGTCAGGGTGTGTGGTGGTCATCATGAAGTTTCTTATTACTGGAGCAAATGGTCAACTTGCAAGGGAATTTTTAAGAACATTGACAAATTATCAGGTAAAGGCATTGACTAAGAATCAGTTGGATGTATCAGATATCCGGACTGTTTTAGATATTGTCTCTTCCTATAAGCCGGATATTATCCTGAATTGTTCTGCTTACAATCTGGTAGACAAGGCTGAAAATGATCTTGAGGCTGCCTTAAGGGTAAATATGAATGGGGTTAAAAATTTAGCCTCTGTCAGCAAAAAATATCAGGCATTACTGGTACATTATAGCACAGATTATGTATTCGACGGAACAAAGAATGATTTTTATATTGAGGATGATACCCCAAACCCTATCAATAATTATGGAAAGAGCAAACTTGCTGGCGAAAGGGTATTGGCTGAAGAAACGGATAATTTTTTATTGTTCAGGACAAGCTGGGTGTTTGGTGAAGAGGTAGCACCTCTGGCAGAGGTAACACCCCTATCAGGGGAACAGAATTTCATTTATAAACTGATAGAATGGGCAAAGGCAAACAGGGTATTAAGAATAGTATCTGATCAGCTATCTATCCCAACATGCACTGAGGATATTGTTCGGATTACTATGCTGGCTATCAAAGAGGGATTAAAAGGAACATATCATCTGACTAATAATGGATATGCTTCAAGATATGAGGTAGCACGATTTGTTATAAAACGGCTTGGCATGGATAACCTAATCCTGCCTGTGTCCTCAGATTATTTCCCTGTTGCTGCTAAAAGACCTTTCTTTTCAGCGTTGTCTAATGACAAACTTTCAAAAGAGTTAGGGATTAATATCCCTGATTGGAAAGATGGGATTGATAGGTTTATTGATAAAATTCATGTCATTTGATTTTGTGAATAAAATAGAGGACAGACATGAGGGACTGCCCCTACACACAACATTGAATGTCCCTCGCTGGCGTATGCCTTCAGATTTTTTCTGATAATCTGTGGAATCTGCGTAATCTGTGGATTAATCTTAATTGCATAGGTCGAATAATTACAAACAAGGAGAACAATCATGGACAAGAAATTATTGGTAACAGGTGGAGCGGGTTTTATAGGGAGTGAGTTTATAAGACAAGGTGTACAACGGGGTTACAGAATTGCAGTTATAGATAATCTTACATATGCCGGAGACAAAATAAGGATACAAGGTGTAGAGAAAAACATCAACTTTTACAAGGCAGATATAACCAATAGGGAATTCGTAGAACATATTTTCAGAGAAGAAAAGCCGCAGGTAATTATTCATATGGCAGCAGAAAGCCATGTTGACCGAAGTATTATCGATGCAACACCCTTCATAGAAACCAATATCAAGGGGACACAAGTTTTATTAGATGTTTCAAAACAGTATGGTATAGAAAGGTTTATAAATATGTCAACCGATGAGGTATACGGAGAGATTTCTGAGGGTCAATTTGGAGAAACAAGCCCATTGGACCCCAATTCCCCCTACTCTGTGAGTAAGGCAACAGCTGATATGCTTGGTCGGGCATACTGGCGAACACATGATCTCCCTGTAATCACTGTAAGGCCATCTAATAACTATGGCTCATGGCAATACCCTGAAAAGCTCATCCCTGTGGTTATTCTTAAGGGATTGAATGAGGAAAGGATTCCTGTTTATGGAAATGGGCAGAATGTAAGGGAATGGCTCTTTGTCTCTGACTGTGTAGACGCAATATTTTCTATCATGGAACGAGGAAAGACAGGTGAGGTTTACAATATTGGCAGTGGGGAAGAAAAAAAGAATATTGATGTGGTAAAAACTATCTTAAGATTATTGGGAAAATCTGAAGGATTGATAGAGTTTGTCAAAGACAGATTGGGACATGACCTCAGATATTCCTTGAATTCAGACAAGATAGGAAAGGAACTTGACTGGAAGGCTAAGATCTCTTTTGAGGAAGGAATGGAAAATACAGTAAGATGGTATATAGATAATATGCCATGGGTAAAAAGCAAGCTGGATTATCTTCGCCAGTACTGGGGAACGGTGTATAATAGTTAGAGGTATGGAACTATTCAGGTATGCAGAATTCAGCAGTGGAGACGGCGACCACAAGAAGAGAGCATTTACCAGAGGTGCTCTCTTCTTGTGGTCGACTTAATCATTCTTACACCTGAATAGTTACCAATGATTTTATCTCGTCTGCAGTTAAACCAGTAACCTTTGATATTTTTTCAATATTATCTCCTATCTCTAAAAGTGTTTTTGCTATCTCTATATCTCTTTCCTTTTTACCCCTTTTTATTCCTTGCTCTATTCCTTGCTCTATTCCTTGCTCTATTCCTTGCTCTATTCCTTTCTCTCTACCTTCCTCATGACCTTGCGTTAAGGCAAAATCAATAGCTCCCTTCTGTAACCAGATAAAATCAAGTCTCTTGTGTTGTGCCTCTAACTCCTCTCTACTCATACCTGCCATATTGGCTATCCCAAAAGCCTTCTTTATCTCTGTTTCCTTTTCTAATGTCTTTGGGGTATATGCAAGTTTTCCTGCATTCTTTATGAAGTATATCCATTTATCTGTGATACTATCTAATTCGTTTTCATCTTTCCTGAATTTTGGCAGCTCAATAAAGATTAGCTCTATCTCATCATTGTATTTTATTAATGTCTTTTTTTCTGTGAGCTTGAAATAGGTGATAGCATCTTCTACCCCCTTAAACATCACAAAATCTGTAATGGTTAAGGCAATGATAGGCTCTAAGGTAGTAAAATCTTCTCCTTTTAGAAGTTGGGTAGAATATGCCTTAGCAGCATTGTATAAAACCCTTTTTTCAAACCCTGCTACATTCAATATCTGCATTTCGATAATGACATTCTTATGATTTGACAGCTTTGCCTTAACATCTACGAAGCTATCTTTCATACCCATTACCAACGGTATCTGATAGGGGCCAACGATGGTCAGGTCAACTATCTTTTCACCCTCTCCAAAATCAACCACTGCGTTTAGAAAGCTGATTAAGATATCCTTGCTCTCATCAGAGCCAAAGACCTTTTTGAAGGCATAATCTGTTTTAACATCTAAGAATTGCATAAAAATACACCTCTCAATTGATTGTAGTGGCATAGCTACTACTATCCATAGTCTACTACAAATTTTTGAGTATGTCAATAGAAAAATAGCACACGGATGAGACGAATACTGGTGATTTACACAGATGAAAAAAAATCCGCATTAGTCCGTGTGCTATACCAAAATGAGAATGCTGATATTTTTCTAATTTATCGCACGACACCCAATTTCCCAACCTTCTTATTTCCACTGGGGTCTTTGATGAGGTAGATGTAGATACCACTCGCCACTTTTTCACCGGCAGAATTGCAGGTATCCCAGCCCATGCGTAAACTGTCTGCCCTTATTTCATCTACCAACTCACCGGCAATGGTGAAGATTTGGATGGTAGAATCTATACTGAGTTTGTCAAAGGTTATCCACATTCCTGCATGTTTATCCGCATAATACGGGTTAGGATAGACAAATGCCTTCTCAAGAGTAGGCTCAAAGCCGGCTCCCATCAAGGTATAGAATGAAAAACTTGATATATTGGCATAAACAACATTATTTATTGGGTCTACTTGTGAGTTAATTTTTTCCCATTTTGCCACTGTTCCTGTACCTACCAAATGATACATGGCTAAGGAGCTTTCTCGCATTGGTGGTGTAACCCCATCCACATAACCATCATCAGGATTGCTATCTTGATATGGGATGCAAATACGCACGGTAGTAATCGTCGCATTATAACTCTCAAACTTGCGTAATGCCCCTTCTACACGGTTTATCTTTGGGTCTAGATCATCCTCCGCATTGCCGGCAAGGACTATGTTAGCCGTAGAAGTGCCTGAGGTATCGATTTCAATGTAGCCTGCACCGGTAACTCCACTTGTGCCAATCTCTACCGTTGTCTTACCATCATCTCCTACAACAGTTCCAGAGCTACTGCTACCTAACAATAAAATAGTAATCGAATGCGTGGCAGAGATAGTTGTTCCCGGAATGATAGCGGTAACGATTACTGGTGTGGTATTGCCATTTTGCTTGAAGTAGAAGGTTAGATTACTTGTGCCTGTAATCGTGAATGTACCAGAGGTAGTCCATGCAGCACCTGAAGAGACACCAGCAAATCGGGACACTCCATCACCATTTACAATAATTGTTGCTGCAATAGTTGCCGGACTTGGGTTACCAAATTCATCCTGTGTTTGCACATTCATTTCGCATGGCATACCTGCGGTTAAAGTCCCTGCTGTTGGTGGCACAAATACTAACCTCGCCATTGGTCCTGCCTCAACTGTTACCGTAGCCGTAGCCTGCCTGCCTTTAGCCTCAGCCGTAATCTCAACCTTGCCTGTCTTACTGCCTGCGGTGAATATAGTTGTAGCAGAAACAGTAGTCGGTGTAATACTCCCACCTATCGGGTTATTTAACCCCCAGGTATAGCTTAATTCCGAGGCTGGAATTGGATGTCCAAATCGGTTAACCGCACTTGCCACAAATGTCTGGCTACCCATAACCTTAACCTCTGCGGTAGCAGGATTCACGCTTACCACACTAACATTGCCGTGAATTACTGTAACCGTTGTTGTGCCTGTAACCGTACTGCTTGAGGCAGTCAGTGTCAGCGTTCCCACAACATCGTTAGTTTGGAATACTACCGTTTTACCCGGACTGCCACTTATCGTTCCATTTCCTTCTACTACTTGCCAGTTAAACTGGGTAATCCCGGTTAATTGGTATCCATACTGATTGAACGCTTCGGCGGTAAAGGAGGATGTCCCTCTTGCCTCAATAGTAGCCGTCGCTGGGGTAATATTGATATGGTGTACCACACCCGGGACTACGGTAATCGTTGCAGTGGCAGTGGCTGTGCGTGTACCAAAAGCCGCTATTACCTGCAAATCCACCGTTCCTGTCGAAGTTGCAGTAAATACAACTGTCTGACCAATGGTTGTGTCAAGCGTCCCTATACCTATAGGCTTAAGTGTCCATGTATAGGTAACACCCTTGATATGATAGCCGTACTGATTAAGTCCTTGGGCAGTGAAAGTCTGAGTGCCTTGCATCTCTACTGTTGCCGTTGCTGGGTCAATAGTAACACTTCTTAGTTCACCATAGACAATTTTAACTGTAACCGAGCCTGTAACCGTAAGTGTAGCCACAGTTATTGTCCCAAAGCAAGATTCAGGTGCTGTATGTAAAGTAGCAGAGGTACCGGCTGGTGACGGAGTTAAGGTGCCAATGGCACCATCTTTCCCCCAGGTATAGCTTAATCCTGAAATCTCATTCCGATACCAGTCATAGCCTGTAGCCGTAAATAAAATATCCTGGTCAACAGGAACGGGCACATCGGGCAAGATTTTGATGTCATTCAATACATCTGGAGTAGCCGTCGCCGTAAATGTTGCCCTTAATGAACCCTCTGCTGTAACCATAACTATGTAATTACCTGTCTTAGTCCCTAAAGTCAATGTTGTGCTGGCTAATCCATCAGCATTAGTCGTAGTTAATGTCCCGGATAAGT
>JBDRAP010000096.1:0-10207 GCA_043823615.1 bacterium | reverse complement strand
AGTTTGCAGCAGCCAGTTTGTTGATTGCTATTGGTGCACCATTAGGAAGATTAAAGATGCCTCAATATATCTTATCTGCCCTTCTCTTTATTCCGGCTTATATTTTGAATGAATGGATTGTCCTGGGAGGAGCATTCGGGCTGGTCGGTAGTTTTATGGATACGGCAGGGTCAATAACCATCCATGCTTTTGGTGCCTATTTTGGACTGGGCATGATTATGAGAATGACCACCAGACAAGAGTTTGAGATGGAAATCCCATCAGTAAAGACCAGCAATCAGTTCTCTTTGTTGGGAAGTATGGTTCTATGGATGTTTTGGCCTTCCTTTTGTTCGGCAATGGTAGAGCCGGCTTTAGTTCCCTTAACAGCGATAAACACCATAATAGCTTTGTGTGGGGCAACACTGGCTACTTATCTGTTTTCGGTTATGCTGCGTAAGGGAAAGGTAGAAATAGCTGATATGGCTAATGCAGCCTTAGCTGGTGGTGTGGCTATTGGGGCGACCTGTGCAAATATTACTCCGAACTATGCTTTTCTGGTTGGGATTATTGGTGGAGCAATAAGCGTTATTGGCTATTGCTTAATTCAGCCTGCACTTCAAAAAATGTTTAAGGGAATTGATACCTGTGGTGTTCACAATCTCCATGGTATGCCCGGAATCTTTGGAGGGCTGGTAGCTGTTCTCTTTGTCTCCAGCAAAGGGGAGCAGGTTTTAGGGATTGTAATTACAGTAGCATTGGCACTTGTTGCAGGGCTTATTACCGGTCAGATATTAACTATACTGGGGAAAAGAACAGATGCTTATGATGATATTGAAGAGTTTGTTTTAGCGGAGGAATAAAAATCTGCTTAAAAATTAGGCAAAAGGGAGTAGTGGTATGGAAGAGAAAACTCCTATGTTAGAGGCCATAGAGACGCTTGAGGAGACATTCTACAACTCGAAGGATGGTGAGCTTTACAAGTTTATTTTAGATGTAATTGAACGGCCATTAATTGAAAAGGTCTTAGAGAAGACCGGAGGAAATCAAGTCCAGGCAGCCAGGATACTGGGAATAAATCGAAATACCCTGCGTTCTAAAATCAAGAGATTGGGAATTAAGATTAGGAAACCACGAATGAATACGAATAAATACTAATATTCTTTTATTCTTTTTTCTAAAATTCGTGAAAATTTGTGTAATTCGTGGCTAAAAAAAAGAGGAATAATAAGTTGAAAATCATTGTCTTCTGTTGTCATAACGCTTTAGATAATATAGAAACTATAAGGAAGTTGAAAGATACCTCCATCAGGGTGAATTTACTTCCCTGCTCAAGTAAGATAGAGGTGTCCCATCTTCTTTTGACCTTTGAGCAAGGGGTAGATGCTGTGCTGGTAGTTGGTTGTCAGGAAGGCAAATGCCAATTTGGTGATGGTAATAGAATCGCCAGAGGAAGGGTATCCTATACAAAGAGGCTTTTGAATGAAATTGGGCTTGGGGAAGAGAAAATTGAGTTCTTCGCTCTCGGTAGCGGCGAAGGATTTCTTGAGGCAGTAGAAGTGATGAAAGAAAGGATTGCCACCATTGGTGCGAATCCACTAAAGAAAAATTTCACCACGGAGACACGGAGGGCACAGAGTTAACTCATTGCAAATTGCAAAATTAGCATTTAGCATTTCAAATTTGAAATTTGCATTTTGCAATGCTAAATTTGCAATGAATTCTCCGTGTCTCTGTGCCTCTGTGGTGAATAATTATAGGAGATTTTATGCCGAAAAAGTATCATATCAGACCGAAACCAACTCCGAATAGGTTTGTACCACCAGGGAAATATGTCATTGTTGAGCAGGACCAATACTGCCTTCATTGCCCAACGAATGCTTGTATCAAAAAGGACTGTCCTTATGATGTTTATACAGAACGCAGATTTGATTCTGCCCAATTAAGGGATATTATTGATAATCTTTGTAAAGGGTGTTTTCGTTGTATTCAGGGATGTAAAAATAATGCCATTTCAAGGACGATAAATCCTGAATATCTTGTTTTAGGTGATGAATACTGGACGCCTGAAATAGTTATTTCTACCTATAATCAAGCAGAGACAGGTAAAATCCCGGTTTCTGGTGCCGGCTATGGCGGTCCATTTACAGGACCCGGCTTTGATTCGATGTGGACGGATATGAGTGAGATTGTCCGTCCAACCAGAGATGGAATTCATGGTCGGGAATATATTGCGACTAATATTGATTTGGGTAAAAAATTACCCTATTTGGAATTTAACGAGGAAGGGGGACTGATTTCTGAGCCATCAACCATTCTTGAGTTACCTATACCCATCATCTTCAACCCTATTCCCTTTGGAGTGTTAAGTAAGGAAGTAATTTTGGCACAAGCCAAAGCCGCCAAAATTCTTGGTATCTTTATGATTATTAAAGAAAACGATTTGAGCCCTGAAATCCTGCAATACAAAGATAATCTTATTCCTTTAATAGATGAAGTAGTTGAGGATAAAATAAAGGATTTCGTAATGGTGGAGTTTGTTGACCATGATGGGGTTTTGGCTCTTCTTGAGAAAGCTAAGGCTATAAATCCGAAGGTTGTTACCTTGATTAGGTTAGAGTTTAATCAAGAGACGGTGCATCGGGTGTTGGAATTAACGAAAGGTGGGGCAGAGGTAATTCATCTTTGTGCCGATGAGCAAGGCAAGGAATTAACCGCCTCAAATCCTCGTTTCATAAAGGAGATGATTCGCGAGGTTCACCTTAGTTTAGTTGAACAATCCTTGCGGGATAGGGTAACCCTGATTGTCTCCGGTGGTATTGCCGAAGCATCGCATTTAGCCAAGGCAATCATTTGTGGTGTCGATGGCGTGGCTATTGATTTACCGTTGCTGGTTGCTTTAGAATGTAGGCTTTGTAGAAATTGTGAGCAAGGGCTTCCCTGTCCGGTAAAGATAGAAACTATTGATGCTGAATGGGCAACAAAGCGAATGGTTAATCTTATGAATGCCTGGCATTCACAACTGATTGAGGTTATGGGTGCTATGGGTATCCGTGAGGCAAGGCGACTTCGGGGAGAAGTTGGGCGAGCAATGAATTTTACCGATTTGGAGGAGGAATCATTCAGGTGCGTAAAAAAGGAGATGTAGAGATAAATTCATTGCAAATTGCAAAATTAGCATTTAGCATTTCAAATTTGAAATTTGCATTTTGCTTTTGCTAACATTTGCAATGATTTATCCCCTTTTTTACACAGTCTGAACGGTTACGGAAGAAGAATTATGAAAGTAAAATACACCCCATCAAGGTTTAGAAACCCAATATCAAAATATATCCTGAAACGCAGTTCTGCTTGTATCAAATGTGGGATATGTGTCAAGGTGTGTCAATTTGGGGTTCATAAGATTTATCCCGCTGGCCCATCAAGACCCAAAGAGGCTTTATGTGTTGGTGAAGCTTGTCTGGGAATTGCGGATTGCGGATTGCGAATTGCGGATTTTCCCCCAATCCAAAATCCAAAATCGGGAAATTGCATAGACAAATGTCCTCAGCAGGCTTTAACCCTAAAGCCTAATCCAGCCTTTTGTGCCCTCGGCGATTATCGCTGGACACCGGATTTAATTCTCTCTACCTGGTATCAAGCAGAAACGGGCAAGATACCGCTTGCCCATTTAGAATATAAAATAGGGGCTTCTGGCGGTGGGTTCGACAAATTAGAGTTGGTTTTTCCAAAAGATGAGGCTTGTCTGGGAATTGCGGATTGCGAATCTTTCTCTAATCCAAAATCAGGAATAGAGGAGATTCTATATGAAGATGTATCTACCACTATTTCCCTCAATCGTTGGGATGAGACCAGACCGAAGGTGGAGATTGATGTCCCCTGGTATGGTGGTGGAATGTCCTTTGGTTCAACTGCCTTAAATGTGATGGTTGCTCGGGCAAAGGCAGGTAAGATAGCAAATACCTTTATCTCTACTGGAGAGGGTGGCTATCCGGATGCCCTTATTCCTTACGCTGACCATATCATCACCCAAATAGCTACCGGTCTGTTTGGTGTGCGTGAAGAAACTATTCAGCGGGTACGAATTGTGGAATTTAAGTATGCTCAGGGCGCCAAGCCGGGTCTGGGAGGACACCTGTTAGGTGAAAAGGTTACATCTGAGGTAGCCAGAATGCGCGAGGCAGTGGTAGGAAGTTCGCTCTTTTCCCCTTTTCCATTTCATTCGGTTTATTCAATAGAAGACCATAAAAAGCATGTTGACTGGATAAAAGAGGTGAATCCAAAGGGACTTGTTTCGGTTAAGGTCTCAACACCAACAGATGTGGATATGGTGGCAGTTGGTATCTACTATGCCGGTGCACACATTATTCATATAGATGGAAGTTATGGCGGCACAGGAGCGGCTCCCAATATCGCCAAAAAGAATATTGCTATGCCTATAGAATACGCCATCCCTAAGGTGCATAAGTTTTTATGTGAAGAGGGGATACGGGATAAAATAACCCTGATAGCCTCAGGTGGAGTGCGCACTGCTTATGATATAGCCAAAGCTATTGCCCTCGGTGCCGATGGCTGTGTCATCGGAACATCCGAAATTATTGCCTTAGAATGTGTAAAATGTGGGAATTGTGAATCCGGCAGAGGTTGTGTTCGAGGAATTGCAACCACAGACCCGGAATTCTCCAAAATGATAGATATTGACTGGGCGACACAGCGACTTATTAATCTTTACTCTTCCTGGCGAACACAGATTGTAGGAATTCTAAAAAAGTTAGGTATGAGAAGTATAAAGGAATTGGTTGGGAGGAGAGATTGTCTCAGGCATCTGGATTACCAATAGAGCGGGTATGTGTTTTTAGCCAGTGAGCGATTTCCTCAACTTTAAGAAGTCCTTGGGCAACTTTTAGACCAAAGTTCACTAACTCTTCCTGACTGCATTCAATACTAATTTTAAGGTTGTATTCAAGGAAAAAATTGGCACATGCAATTGCGGTTCGTTTATTTCCATCTAAGAAAGGATGGTTATTAACCAAAGAATGAAGGAGGGCAGATGCTTTAAGAAAGGGAGTAAGATATAATTCAATACCATCAAATGTAGCTTGTGGCCTGTTGAGAGCAGATTCCAGGAGACCAAGATTGTGGACTCCATGCACTCCTCCAGTCTCTTCTATTATTTGGTGATGCAGATAAAGTACTTGTTGATATGAGAGGTATTTCATTATTTGGCTAATTCCTCTAAAGCAGGTCGATATTTCTCGATAAAATCTTCTACCCGTCGGGCAAATAATGGAGTAATCTCCATGGCTTGCGGCTCAACAAACTGAGGCTCAATTTTTATTCGAACCTGTTCGTGTTCTTTGAGGTTTAATCCTCCTAATGGTTTTAAGACTCCCTTTTCATAAACAGCCATAATTGTGTTGTTCATTGCCAACCTCCTGATAGAAAAGTATATCAGACGATATGGATATTGTCAAGCATTTTTCGTAGTCCAACATTCGATGTAGATTCTACTTGATTAGTCAAGTAAGATTGGAGTTTAGGCTTTAGCCTTTCATTGCAACGGATGAAACCCTAAAGGGTGAATTCCAGAGAGAATCCTGGGTTACAACAAACATAAAGGAGAATAGGAAATGATAGAAAGAATTATTGAGTCACGGAGAAAATTAATAGAAGAAATCCACCCCCTTACCCCCGCCAGCGGGGGATATTGTGGTCTGCCATTGCCCGAGAGGAAAAAGGAAGACGAGGGTGGCTGTGGTGTAACCGGGTTTATCTGCTCTATTCCGGTTGCCGGCAGACACATATTTGAGCCGTCTATTCAGATGCATAACCGGGGAAATGGCAAGGGGGGCGGGATTGCCGCAGTTGGGCTTTCTGCAAGCCAATTAGGTGTCAGTCAACAGATACTTGATGGCCATTATCTTCTCCAAATAGCCTTGTTAGATCCGCAGGCAAGGAAAGAGGTAGAGGAGAGTTGTATTGCCCCATTCTTTGATATTACCCATGTAAGCATAAGTGAGACACTGGAAAATTATCGCCAGATTGGGCTTGAGGTTAAACCACCTGATGTCTTGAGGTATTTTGTCCGGGTAAAGGAAGAGGTGTTAGCCGAGTTTATTAAGTCCGACAGGTCCGACAGGTCCGACGAGTCAGACGAGTCAGACCTGAGACAAAGAGAGGATGAATTTATTTATCAAAATACCTTCAAACTCAACACAAAGTTTTATGCCGCTATCGGTGAGAAAAAGGCGTTTGTCCTCTCCCATGGAAAAAATATGATGATACTGAAGATTGTTGGCTATGCAGAACAGGCAGTTCAATATTACCGTATGGAGGACTTCAAAGCCCATATCTGGATTGCCCATCAACGGTTTCCAACCAAGGGCAGGGTCTGGCATCCTGGCGGTGCACATCCGTTTATAGGATTAAATGAGGCGTTGGTGCATAATGGTGATTTTGCTAACTATTATTCAGTTTCTGAATACTTGAGGCAGAGAAATATCTACCCGCTGTTTCTGACAGATACAGAGGTTTCAGTGCTTATGTTTGACCTTTTGAACCGTACCTTGCGGTATCCTTTAGAATATATCATCGAGGCATTAGCACCAACTACAGAGCTTGATTTCGACCAATTACCACAGGAAAAACAACGAATCTATCGAGCTATCCAACAAACTCATATCCATGGTTCACCTGATGGACCCTGGTTTTTTATCATTGCCAGGAATGTGCCGAAGAAAAACCGGTTTCAGCTAATCGGTATTACCGACACCTCCATGCTGAGGCCACAGGTTTTTGCCCTGCAGGAGGGAGAAGTGAGCATTGGGATTATTGCTTCAGAGAAACAGGCTATTGATGCTACATTGCACTCTTTATCTGCGGAGGACAAGAGATTCTGCCCCGTAGCGGATAAATATTGGAATGCCAGAGGTGGAAGTCATACCGATGGTGGGGCATTCATTTTTACCCTTGAGGATAAAAAACTTACTTGCACAGATAAGTTTGGTCGCCTGATTAGCACAAGACAGAAATTAGAGAATCTATCCACAGATTACACAGATTACACAGATTTTCAAAAAGGAAATTCCTATATTATTGAATTACCCCCAATGGAGCTTTTCTTGGACATAAGAGATAATCTTGGTGGATTGGATTGGAGCAATATAGTTCAGGCAGCAAACCAGAATGATGAACTGAGGGCAAAGATGATCGAGGTCTTAACCTTGCTCAATGACAGGAGATACGATACAGGAAGCAAGAAACGAAGTTCTATTTTACATCTTATCAGAGAAACACTTCATAAAATATTTGATAATATTCCAGAAGCAGGGAGTCTCTATCACCGTATTGATTGGGATAGCAGGCATAATTTGTGTGAGCCAAAGAAAGAAGGGGCGATTTTGGTCATAAACGCAGAGAGTTTTCCTCCAGAAGGGGATGAATGTGATGCCAGGCTTATCGTCGAGGCATACAAATCAGGTTGGAAGAGATTCATTGTTTATGGTTATAGAGGACAGAGGTTCTGTGGGTGTGGTTTGGGAGCAAATACCAAAGGGGTGCGAATTGATGCCTATGATTCCTCCGGTGATTATCTTGCCTCAGGCATAGATGGGCTTGAGATTTATGTTCATGGTAATGCCCAGGACCAATTAGGTCAGATAATGAAGTCGGGCAAGTTGGTAATCTATGGAGATGTAGGGCAAACATTTATGTATGGTGCCAAAGGCGGCGAGGTATATATTTTGGGAAATGGTGCGGGAAGACCATTAATCAATGCTGTTGGCAAACCACGGGTGGTAATAAACGGCACTTGCCTTGATTTTCTGGCAGAATCATTTATGGCTGGAGACCCATTAAATGGCGGTGGATTTGTTATTTTAAACGGTATGGAATTCGATGATTTCGGCAAGCTCAAAGAACAACCCGCACCGTATCCCGGCTCAAATCTCTTCTCCCTTGCTTCAGGTGGTGCCATTTATGCCCGCGACCCACACCATAAAATAGTGGCTGACCAGTTGAATGGTGGTGAATTTGCCAAACTTACCCCTGCCGACTGGGAACTTATCCTACCCTATTTGCAGGAAAATGAAAGGTTATTTGGCATATCCATTACAAAAGACCTCTTAGTAGTAGATGGGGTAAAGAAAACCCCGGAAGAGGTGTATAGAAAAGTCAGAGCCGTAAAACTTGCGGTGCTTACCGAGATTAAGGAAGAAGACTAAGTAATCGAACAGATGAGATAAATTTACCACGGAGACACGGAGGACACAGAGAAACATAGAGGTAATTACTTAAAATAAATCTTTCGTGTTACTCCGTGCTCTCTGTGCCTCTGTGGTGAAATTATATGGAATTTGAAGAATTAGCAAAAAGATTTTCCCCTTATATCAAATACTTAGCCTTAAAGAGCTATATCCCTTCTTCTGCTATAGACAAAGAAGACCTGTATCAAGAGATGCTCGCCTCTCTCTGGGAAAGATGGAGAAAAGGAGAGCTTACCGATAAAACCGATGGCTATATCAAAGGCAGTTGCTACTTTGTTCTGAAGAACTATCTGCGTAAGTTTAGGGAAAAAGCAAAACTTGTCAGTTTGCAAGAGCCACTGGGAGAAGATGATGTAACTTTAGAAGAACTTATCCCTGACCAAAAGTCATTATTGCTTCCTGAAAGATTAGATGACGCCATCTTTATCCAGCAAATGAAGGAAAGGGAGTTAACCAGAAGGGAAAAAGAGGTGGCAGAGTTCTTATCACAGAGCTATACCTTAAGGGAGATAGGAGAAAGATTGGGCATCTCCCATGTGATGGTGCTGAAGATTAAAAAGGAGATGAACAGGAAGTTCAAGGGTAATCGTTAAAATCTTACCGAGGTAGAAATACAGAAGATTGAGATAGGGTCTTCTGATGAAAAGTAGGCAGTGTCAAATTTGAAGTTTTGGTAGATGATATTAAAGCCAACACCTAATTGAGAGTCGTAAATTAGTATTGTGTCCCCGGAATTTCCAAATAAATTGAAATTGCAATAAGGAAAAAGAAATATAAAAACTTGGGAGGCACAGAGTTCACAGCGTAGAGATTAGAAAGGATTGCGAGAATTGGCTATGGCAATAAAATGGAGCAGTAAGGCAAAGATAGACCTTCTCACCATTGACGGTGCCTCAGGTGGAACAGGGATGAGCCCATGGAGAATGATGGAGGAATGGGGTATGCCAAGCCTTTATTTACACGCAGCTGCTTATGAGTTCTGCAAGAAATTAGCAGATAAAGGCGAAAGGGTACCAGATATTGCCTTTGCTGGAGGATTCTCCAGCGAAGATGGTGTCTTCAAGGCATTGGCACTTGGTGCTCCATTTGTCAAGGCAGTGTGTATGGGACGGGCACTTATGATTCCAGGTATGGTGGGCAAAAATATCGCCAAATGGATTGCGGAAGATGATTTGCCAAAGACAGTACATGAGTTTGGTACCACACCTGAAGAGATTTTCGTTTGCTATGAAGAGGTAGCAAATATGCTCGGCAAAGACGAGATGAAGAATATCCCATTGGGTGCAATTGGTGTCTATAGCTACTCCCAAAAGATTAAGGTTGGACTTCAGCAACTTATGTCTGGTGCAAGATGCTTCAATATTGCATCAATTACTCGAAATGAAATTATGTCATTAACCGAGGAATGCGCCAAAGTAACCGGTATCCCATATTTAATGGATGCATACCGCAAAGAGGCAGAGGCGATTTTAGAGGGGTAAAGCAACACTCCTACGGGTGATAAAACAGAGAGCAGGCATGCAGAAACCAGTGCCTGCTCTTTTTTTTATGACAGTAATGCCTTATACCAAGTTGCAATCAAAAATGGAATGATGGAATATTGGAATAATGGGTAGTTGAATCCCCCATATTCCATCATTCCATTATTCCAATGACAAGATGATGTCCCCCTGCCATTGGGGATTAATATATCTTTGAATGCAACTTAGTATTAGTTATGTGGGATTATTTTTTAATTGAGTAAGAAAAACAACCCACTAACCCCCTTAAAAAAGGGGTTAGTGGGTTGTTTTTCCCCTGACAACTAACCCATTACCCTCATTGGTAATCGGTCAGTTATTAGGGGGAGAAAAGGGGTCCAGGATTCGAGGGTTCAAGGGTTTAAGTGAAGAGTTTTTCCTTATTACACTTGACCCCTCGACCCCTTAACCCCTTGAATCCTTTTGATAAATTTTTCCATGTTT
>JBDRAP010000095.1:0-4186 GCA_043823615.1 bacterium | reverse complement strand
GTGTGTTGGATATGGCCGGCAATGTGTGGGAATGGTGCTACGACTGGTATGCTGAGGACTATTATGGACGGAGTTCTGATAAAGACCCCATTGGGCCAGATAGTGGTGAATACCGTGTATTGCGCGGCGGCTCGTGGTACTTCAATAATTCGTGGTACTTACGCGGTGGCTACCGGATCAACGGCATTCCCGAGTCCCGGTTCAACTTCATTGGATTCCGTTGTGCGAGAGCTTACCTTTGAGAATTTTTAGTTTTTTACCCTTTTAAAAGGGGGACTGGGGGCTTCGCCCCCAGACAAATTTTTTTTTTAGTTGGGATAGAGAATCTAAATGAAAGAAAAAGAGACTATCATTACTAAAACCGTAAGTGTTCAGCCGGAAGCTTAAGCAGGAAGCATTGCACCATAAAATCAAGGCAAATGAAGCGGTTCTAACTTTATGCCTTCCTGTGCCAGAGCAGAAGGTCTGCTGCCAGGTGCTACCTCCTTTTAGGCCGTAAGGCCTTGTATTCCCCGCTGGCGGGGGTTAGGGGGTGGATGTGCTGAACTGAAGGCTGACTGCTGATAGCTGAACGCTTACCTAAAGCCTACGATTTGCTGAAGTACGGGTGGAAAAAGGTGTTAGGAGAAGCGTCTGAGTACCTCGCTGGAAGCCTCAACTTGGTTTTAGGAATTTGCCCCAAACAAGTTTGGGCTTCCGACACTGCCCATTAATATTTCTCTACCTGTAAAACTTAAGACATTACAAAGTTTAGTTTGGCTAGAGCCCTAAAAAGGGCACGGCACAGCGTCTAACACGGTGTTTGTAGGAAGATTCATTTCCCCAAATTCGCCTGCGGCTGACTTCACACAAACACCGAGAATGTCAGCTGCCATTGCAAACAAGGGATTGGAGTAATAGATAATCTGGAGATAATCTGGGGACATAATACTAATTCATATGTATTGTGTTCTCATAATTACCGAAAAAGATATTGACAAAAACGCATAATAACTGTATATTATAAAGTATAACATTTAAGGTTTGGGGCTACCAGATGTTATTGTGGTTGCTACTTGACATTACCAATAGGAAAAGAGGGAGGGTATCAATTGGTGCCGGTATTCAAAAATTACCTAAAGGAGGATGAGGAAATGGCTATTAACAGAAATAATGAGGAGTTAGATTTCTTAAAAAAGGAACTTGATGTCCACAAAAAGAATCTTGCAAGGTTAAATTTACAAAAAGCCAAATTTGGCACACTTAATGTCCCTTTGCATATCTTAAATCAAATAGATGATGAGGAAAATGAAATAAAGAGACTTGAGCAGGAAATTAAAAAAGAAAAGATAAGCAAGTATAATGGACTGGATACACAAGATACGCAAAACACAAAGGATAGGATAATTTTGGAAGAAGAAAAGTTTATGCAATTAGCCATTGAGGAGGCGAAAAAGTCTATATCAGAAAAGGGTAAGACTCCTCTCTATGTTGGTGCAGTTGTTGTTAAGGATGGGGAGGTATTGGGCAAGGCACACAGGGGAGAGCTCTCTGAAGGAGAACATGCAGAATATACACTCCTTGAGAGGAAATTGCTAAAGGTAGATTTGTCTGGAACAACACTCTATACTACCCTTGAACCTTGCACAACCCGCAATCACCCAAAGATACCTTGTGCAAGAAGGATTGTCCAGAGAAGAATAGGTAAGGTAGTAATTGGGATATTAGATCCTAATCCTGATATTCGTGGAGAGGGTGTCTGGATTCTGACTGATAATAAGGTGAAGGTAGAGCATTTCCCAGATGGGTTGCAAGAAGAGATAAGACAACTTAACCAGGAGTTCATCAAGGAACAGCGTGATAGAGGAGATGAAGAACAAACCAAGGAGGAAAAAGCAAAGATGGAAAAACCCAGGAAGGAGCAGAATATACAAAATATAACTGTTACTGGTGGCACAGGTGCAATTATCTCTCAGGCAAGTAGGGATATAATCATAAATTCTTCCTTGCCAACACCAGAGAAGAAACCGGTTACGGAGTTGTTGAAAGAATTAGGAAAGGACTATGAAAAGAGATTAAAGGAGGGGTTGTGATGGATAACAACGAGGCAAGCCTCTATATTGAACCTGCCATTGAGATTAGAAAAAAGATAATTCCACCCCCTAACCCCCGCCAGCGGGGGATACCTTTTAATGAAAGGATGCGGATGGATGATGGTGAGTCTTTTCCTGATTCTTATTCCGATGAGCAGGCAATAAAAGAGGAGTATCACTTTGAGCCTATCACTTTGGAGGCAATTGTCCGGAATGACCAGGATTATATCCTTGTTGGAGAGTCCGGGATTGGGAAGACATCTTTTCTTAACTGGATAGGCACAGAGGTCTCAGAAGGAAGGATTGAATCAGAGTTTATCCCCTTAGTTATCCACCTGAAAGATATAGCCGAAATCAAAACTGAGAATGACTTTCATTTCATCCTTAATACCCAGTATAGCTTTAAGGATTATGATCTGGGGGGAAGGCGACTTTTGTTTCTCCTTGATGGATTGGACCAGGTGCCGGATTTTGGCAACATTGTTGCTCGGTTAAATAGTAAAGACATATTTGGTAGAAAAAACAAAATTATCCTGACTACCCGACCGATTGGCTATGAATGGATAAAGGAAAGGTTTGAGCATGAATATTTGTGTATCCTGCCCTTTGATGAAGAAAGAATCAAGAAATACATTGGAGAAAATTACGAGAACACCCAATTTAAGGCAATACTTGACCAAAATAAAGAACTGTTAAGTATCCCTATTCTGCTTAAAATGGTAAAGACCCTGCTTGTAGGACAGAAGCTTACTGGGATAAGAAGTCGGGCTGAGCTATATCAAAAATTTGTCAGCTACCTATTTGAAAAATGGCAGGCAAGAATGATTGGAACCCTGTCTGCTGATGTAGAAGCAGGAAGAATTCAGGAAGATTTAGCCCAACTCTCTTATCAAGCAATGATGCAGAATCATCGTGGCTCATTTCCTTTAGAATTGGGAAGGAAATGCTTAAAGGATGAGAAGAGATTAAAGGACTTGCTCCTCTGGAGTGTTACCCATAATCTTGTAGAAAAAGAGGGAGAAAAGGTAATTGCCTACACTCACCAGTCCTTCCAGGAATACTTAGCTGCATCCTGGCTTAGTTTGCAGAAACCAGCCGTGCAAAAAGCTCAGATTCAAGCCATGTTGAAAAACCCTGCTCACTGGCAGGAGGTTATCCGCTTCTTCTTCAATTTGCTGGGCAAAAGCAGTCCTAATTTTGGTAAGGAATTAGTAAGTAAGGTAAATCAGGTGGCTTTATCCCAGGAAAATAAATCCCTGATTCTCTTATCAGCCCAATGCCTGACAGATTCTGAAGAATACAGGCAAGACGAGCCTTTGCATAACAATATAAAAGCGTCGCTACAACAATTCAGGGATAACAACTATAGCCAGCCCCAACTCTTCCTTGCCTCAGGTAATGCCTTAGGCTTGCTCGACGAACCCCAGATTGATGTTGCCGATCCACCAATGGTCTGTTTCAAACCAGACAAACCGTTTAATATGGGCAGCAATAAAAATAAGGATGAACAATCCATCCATCCGGTCAAGTTGTCGCCTTATTGGCTGGGGAAATATCCGGTAACCAATAAGGAGTTTGGCGAATTCATTAAAGGTGGTGGCTATGAAAACGAGGAGTATTGGTTTGATGAGGGGAGCCGGTTTAAATTTAACGGCAGAGCATTTCTAAAAGGGCTTAAGGAGAAAGTCCCGAGCTACTGGCTGAATGAGCGATTTGGTAAGGGTAGGCAATTAGCACCTGTAGTGGGCATCAGTTGGTATGAGGCTATGGCTTATTGCCGTTGGTGGACACTTACCTTTGGAGTGCGGTGGCTTGCCACCGCTTTGGAAAGCGAAGACAGGGAACTCATTCTTCCTTCGCACTCCGAAAATATTCCACCCCCTAACCCCCGCCAGCAGGGGATAAACCACCCCCTTGCCCCCGCCGGCGGGGGACATTGTCGGATAATCATGCGGTTGCCCACTGAAGCCGAGTGGGAGTTTGCGGCTCGCGGGTTTGAGGGCCGAGAATACCCGTGGGGCAATACACCGGAACCCAGTCCTGAGCAAGCAAATTACAATGATAGCCATCTTGAACAGACATCAACTGTGGGTAGTTATCCACTGGGGGCGACA
>JBDRAP010000094.1:0-14676 GCA_043823615.1 bacterium | reverse complement strand
GTTAAACGGGCCAATCCTGTGGACATACCTTGGCGGCACAGAAACGCTTTTGTTTGCAACACTTAGCGTACTAACAATATATTATTTTCTTAGGGCGATAAATACCAACAAATACACAGGAGTGATGATTTTCGCCTCATCTTTAGCCCTTGTCCGCTTTGAAGGGATTGTTCTGGTCTGGGCATTAACCGTTGTTCTTCTCGTCAATCTGATCGCCTCCAAACAAATAGATTTTTCAAAGGGTATTTTAGCCATTATCCCTGCTGTAATCGGGGGATTTCATCTATTTATAAACCTTCTGTTTACAGGCAATCTACTGCCAAATACCATTCATTCAGAATCAATTCTTTTTCAGGCAAACACACCATTTCTCGAGATAATAGGTCAGGCATGCAGATATTTTTTCTTCATCTTAAAGGATATATTCTCTGGATTTAGCGGGGAATTCTTTAATATTAATAACCCTGACCAGGGGCAGACCTCTGCCTACTTCCCACCCTTTGCTCTTTTCTTTGGATTAATTGGATTATCCTTATCTGCCAGGGAAATAATTTCAAGACAGATAGGCGTGGTATCCCTGATCCTTCTCTGGTTTTTTGGCGGGATACTGCTTTCGTCTTTTCTGTATCCAGCACATACCCTATGGAATATAGCAGTAATTCCTTATTATCCTGTTTTTATCCTATTGGCAGCTATTGGAATATATCAGTTTTCTCAGGCAATTGCTGCCTTACTTCCCAAAACCTCTGTCGGTGGCACTGCTTCTTTTAGGGAGATATTTTACGGATTCTTTTGTTTCTTTTTGCTCTTTTCTTTATGCAGTACAGCTTGTTTTAGTGTCATCTATGGCAAGAGCTGTTACAATACATACTATCATGAAATTACCCTTGGGAAGATGATAAAGGAAAAATTTCCTCCGGATGCTGTCATTGCCGCCAAAGGAATGAGCCCTTTGGCATACTTTGGCGAGAGAAGGTTTATCGATATCTCAGGAATAGGCAGTAATGGACTGGCTGCATCCTTTAGACATGGTGCAGGGAGCATTTTTGAGGCATTAGAGTCAAGTGATGTGTATCCTCAGTTTTTTGTCCTGTCAGAGAATGAGCTTGGACTTGAACAGTCTGGTTTGTTAGGCAAAAAAATATATTCCTCCAAGATGGTAACCATTGAACAAATTGCACCCTTGGTTGTTTATGAGGCAGAAAAAGCATGTCTTCATAAAGGGGATTCCTGCGTGTCTGTGTTAAATGAGTTAGATGGTTGGTTATTAATAGACAGCCTCGATGTAGCCGATATTGTAGACGAAAAGACTCATGATTACAGGTTCTGTGAGGCAGAGCACAAGTCAGGAGCAATCACCTATGCCCTGAATCTTCCATTTCTGTCTGATCAGGAAAGAGTTGTTGCTGATGGCGGCAGGGTTCTTACCGAAGGTGAGGAGATGGTAATAAAAACAAGACCGTCAACAAACATGAAAATGATTGTTCGACACAGGGGCAAATTTAATATTCAGATAATGGTTAATAATAAATATAAAAAGATGTGGAAGGAAGACAGGGGGTCTGATAATGTATGGACAGAGTCCATTCTGGATATTCCATCTGAATGGATAGCTACGGAACGAACAAGAATAAATGTTCTAACTATGAATAAGGCGGAATTTTTTCCAGCACACTATTGGTTTTATCAGAGGTAATTAATCAGATTTTTGGGACGCAGATGAACGCAGATTATCAGGATTTTATTTTTTCCTTACTTACACAGATGATAATTTGATAATATTTAGGAGCTGGCTAATACCTAAAAAATCATCCTGTAAATCTGCGACAATCTGCGTCCTATTGCCTTTGTTTTTGTAGACACAGATGTAAAAAGTTGGAGCGTACACAATGCGAACACGATATATAATATTATTCAGCACAATAGCCGTCCTTCTTGGAGCCATTTTTTTAAGGTCCATGCTTTTTTACACAGATGGTCATCTTGCCCCACCCTTGGACGATACCTTTATCTTTTTTCAGTATGCCAAACAAATCTGCCACGGGTTTTTCTTCCAATACAATACCGGGGATAGCCCAACAACAGGCGCAACCAGTCTTTTGTATCCATTTATCTTGGCAATAGGATTTTTATTGGGTTTGGGCAAGACAGGTATCCTTGCTTACTCCCTTGGGTTTGGGTTGGTTTTTTTAATAATTGCTACGATATTGATATTTAATATTGGCAGAAGGCTGTTTGATGAGACAACAGGTCTTGTCTTAGGGCTGCTCTTTTTGTTCAATGGTCAACTCCTCTGGAGCTTTTTTTGCGGGATGGAGACAGGCTTTTTTATGTGTATTATTCTGGCTGTCCTGTACGCCTTTCTTCTTGAGGCAGAAAAGAAAAAATATATCTGGACGATAGTTTTTGCCAGCATTATGGCTCTAACCAGACCAGAGGGGTTGATCCTTTCCGGGGTGCTTTTTGGCTTTATCTTTTTTCTGCGGCGAGAAAAGAACTACTATTTTCTCATTCCTGTAGGGTTTGGGATGATATTTGTGGTGATGAACTATGCCTTTACAGGAAGTCTGACCTTTAATACCATGATTGCTAAATCACCTCTTTCCAGACCAAATCCAAATTTGCTTGATATAGCCGCTACAGCAGGCAAGTATTGTTGTTATGTAATGAAGGATATATTTTCTGGATGTGACGGCAAATATAGCCCGGCCATGTATGCCAATGAAGGGCAGGAGGCAGTTTATTTTGCCCCATTTTCTCTTTTCTTTGGTTTTCTTGGGGTGTTATATCTTGTAACAAAAGAGATGCGGGAAAGGGTGTTGGGGATTGGGGCATTGACCCTTTGTTTGTTGCTAACAAGCTTCTTTTCCCTTTGCGTTTCTCTTCCGGTCAAATGGCACTGGCATCGGTATCTTATTCCGTTTTATCCTCTATTTTTGATCTTTATGGTTAGCGGGCTTTCTTTGTTTGCTCGGCTAATTTGCCATTTTGGTGAGAAAGAGATACGGGCTGTCTTTATCTCCTTAGCCTCTTTTTTCTTATTATTTGGCATGTTAAACACCATGTATTTTTCAGTAGCTTATGGGAAAAACTGCAAGGACATTTACAATCAGCAAATGGCTCTTGGGGCATGGATAGGGAAAAACATCCCAAAGGATGCGGTAGTTGCTGTTAATGACCTTGGGGCAGTAAAGTATTTAGGAGACAGGTACATAATCGATCTTCTTGGGCTTGGAACAAATAAGGCTGGTTGGGCATGGGTTAATGGGGCAGGCAGTATCTTTGAATTTCTGGAATCGCTTGATCAAAAAAAATACCCTGATTATTTTATCATCTATCCAAGCTGGTTTAGTTTTGACAAGATAGGCATGTTAAAAGAAGAGATCTGTCAGTTCAAGCTTATTGATTCAACCATTGCTGGCAGCCCTTCACCCATGACAGTCTACAAGGTTGATTGGAGTCTTGCCCACAAAGGGGATAGGGTTTATAGCGTGAACAACGAATTGGAAGGGTATCGTTTAATTGATTATATTGATATTGGAGATGTTGAAAACGAGAAGGCTCATCATTATAAATTTTGGGAGACACAGCCAGGGATGTTTTATGGCTTGATCTATCAGGACGAAGCCTGTATGTATTCTTACCTAAGTAATCCGTCAGCAACAGTGGTTGATGCCGGTCGGCAGATTACTGGTGGGGAAAGCATGGTGGTTCACACCATTCCGGGAAAGGGGCTAAAGATAGTCAAAAGGACATCAATCTATACACCCGTAGAGGTCTGGGTGAATGGGGAGTTTCTGGGGGTATGGACGCATGAGAATGCAGATGGTGCATGGACAGAGGCAGTGTATGAGGTTCCGGGGAATAAGATAACCTCAGATAAAACCAAGATACGCCTACCCCTTCATCGGGAATTGAAACACTACTATGTATGCTTTTCAGCATACTATTGGTTTTATCAGAAGTCGTAAGGGCAATAATAAAGGTTGAGCAATTGTAGGAACAATCCTTGTGGATTGAACACAACTACTCAACACAGAGTTCACAGATGAAAGGCTAAAGCCTAAATTCCGAAATTTCTCGGAGTTAATTCTTTAGAATTTCATTATAAAGCAAATTATCAACAAAGGAGTGGTGAAAAGATGCAAAGAATAGCGTTAGGGAAGGGTTTGGATGCCTTAATTCCAGAGGCAAGATCAGGGGGAGAAACGATTCGTGAGATCAGGATTGGGGAAATCGTCCCCGGAGAATATCAGCCGCGACGAAACTTTGATCCGGAAAAGCAAAGGGAGCTGGTAGAATCAATAATGGAGAAAGGTGTTATTCAGCCAATAATTGTTCGTCCTTGCAAGGATGGGTATGAATTGGTTGCTGGCGAGAGAAGGCTTCGTGCTGCTCATGAGGCTGGACTGGAAAGAGTTCCGGCAATTGTAAGAGATATGTCAAACGAGGATGCCTTAGAAATTGGCTTGATTGAAAACATCCAAAGACAAGACCTTAATCCCATGGAAGAGGCAGAGGCATTTCAGAAATTGATCCGAGAGTTTCACTTAACCCAGGAGAGCTTAGCAAAAAAGGTTGGAAAGGACAGGAGCTCTGTTACCAACAGTCTTCGACTCCTAAAACTACCTAAGCCAATTCAGGAAGAGGTTATTAACGGAACAGTTTCCATGGGACACGCTCGGGCAATTCTGTCCTTGGACAACGAAACAGATCAACAAGAGGTATGTAAAAAAATTGTAGAACGCGGCATCTCTGTAAGAGAAACAGAATTTCTTGTCAAGAAGATAAAAGAAAATGTTTCACGTGAAACATTAAAGTCGGCTGAAGAAAAACCTGCTGTTGACATTGCTCTGGAATCTTGTACAGAAAAACTGATGCAGTCTCTGGGCACAAAGGTTAGAATTAGTCGAACGGCAAAGGGTACAGGAAAGATTGAGATAGAGTTTTATTCGCAAGAGGATTTGGATAGGATTATGGAAAAGGTGCAGTAAAATGCTGTCTGACCAGTCTGACCAGTCAGACTATTCAGACTGGTGGTGTTATTTTGGACGAAAAAATTATCATCAAGGGTGCCCGGGTGCACAACCTAAAAAACATAGACATAGAGCTTCCGAGAAACAAGCTTGTGGTTATCACCGGGCTTTCTGGTTCTGGAAAGTCTTCGCTTGCCTTTGATACCATCTATGCTGAAGGGCAACGAAGATATGTTGAATCCCTTTCTGCCTATGCTCGACAATTCTTAGAACAAATGGAAAAGCCTGATGTGGATTACATTAGTGGGCTTTCACCAGCCATTGCCATTGAACAAAGAACAGCTGCAAAAAATCCTCGATCAACAGTAGGAACGGTAACAGAGATCTATGACTAACTCCGTCTTCTATAAGCCAGAAAAGGCAACCCTCATTGCTATAACTGTGGCAAGCTGATTCGCAAACAAAGTGTAGATGAAATCGTAGAACAGATTATGTCTTTGAGAACAAATGAAAAATCTCTGGAAGCAGACGAAAAAAAAGCGGACAAAAAAATCCAGATTCTTGCCCCAGTTGTTCGTGGTAGAAAAGGGGAATACCAGCAGGTTTTTGCTTCAGCAAAAAAGAATGGCTTTGTTCGGATTCGAGTGGATGGAAAAACATATGACCTGTCTGAAGAGATCTCTGAGACAATACCCTTGGCAAAAAATAAAAAGCATCACATTGAGATAGTTGTAGATAGACTTATTCTTAAGCCGGAAATAAGGGGGCGGCTGGCTGATTCCATAGAAACCGCCTCTGCCCTTGCCAAAGGGATAGTTATGGTGATTGTTGGTGAAAAGGAGGAAAAACTTTTTTCGGAACAATTAGCTTGTGTGGATTGTGGGATTAGCTATGAGGAGCTGTCTCCAAGGATGTTTTCTTTTAACAGCCCTTATGGGGCATGTCCAGACTGTACAGGGCTTGGCTCTAAGATAGAGATTGAGCCGGATTTGATTGTGCCGGATAAATCGAAAACTATTTTTGAGGGGGCAATCATTCCCTTGGGTTTTTCTTCTTCATGGCTCTATCAGATAGAACGGGTGGCAAGACAGGAAGGGTTTCGACTAGATGTTCCTTTTGGGAGCTTTACAAAAGAGCAGCAGGACATTATCCTCTATGGATCAAGGGATGGATATTATTGTCAGACAAAATATGGGGAAAGGTATTATGGGGGTTATGAGGGGATAATCCCAACCCTTAACAGACGACATAAAGAGACAGAATCAGAAAGGGTTCGTGAAGAGATAGCAGGTTATATGGCTGCACGAACCTGCCCTGTCTGTCAGGGAGCGAGATTAAAAAGAGAAGCCCTTTCGGTGACTGTGGGCGGGAAATCCATTAGCTCAATAACAGGGATGTCTATCAAGGAATTAAAGGGATTCTTTGATAGCCTCGTCTTGACTGAATTTGAAAAACTCATTGCAGCAAAGATTCTGAAAGAGATACAGGAAAGGCTTGGCTTTCTGATCAATGTAGGATTGAACTATCTTACCCTTAACCGTATGACCAAAACCCTTTCTGGTGGAGAGGCTCAGCGAATTCAATTAGCAACACAGATAGGCTCTGGTCTGGTTGGGGTTTTGTATGTGCTTGATGAACCCAGTATCGGTCTTCACCAGAGGGATAACCAAAGGCTGCTAAATACCATGTGTCAGCTAAGGGATATAGGCAATACCCTTATTGTGGTAGAGCATGACGAGGCAACTATTCGGCAGGCAGACTTTATCGTTGACCTTGGTCCAGGGGCAGGGGAAACAGGTGGAAGGATTGTAGCTCAAGGAAGCCTTGAGGATATTATAGCAAGCAATGACTCTCTTACCGGTAAGTATCTTCGTGGTGATCTATTTATCCCTGTACCAGCTAAAAGGTGTCAGAGTAAAAAATTTTTGGAGATAAAAGGTGCATCCCATCATAACCTGAAAAATATCACGGTAAAGATTCCCATAGGATTATTTATCTGTATTACTGGGGTGTCAGGCTCAGGCAAGAGCACCCTTATTGGAGAAATTCTTTATCCGCTTTTGATGCAAAGATTGTATAATAGCCATACTCAACCAGGAAAGTATGAAAAAATTTCCGGGCTGGAACACCTGGATAAGGTGATAAATATTGATCAATCCCCTATTGGAAGGACACCAAGATCCAATCCTGCTACCTATACAGGGGCATTTACCCATATTCGGGATCTCTTCTCATTATTGCCTGAGGCAAAGATGAAGGGATATGCCCCGGGAAGGTTTAGCTTTAATGTTAAGGGGGGCAGGTGTGAAGCCTGTCAAGGGGATGGAATAATTAAGATAGAGATGCATTTTTTGCCAGATGTTTATGTCTCCTGTGAGGTGTGTAAGGGAAAAAGATATAACAAGGAAACACTGGAGGTAGGATATAAGGGTAAAAGTATTGCCGATGTTCTTGATATGACTGTGGAAGAGGCATGGAATTTTTTTAAGGCTATTCCAGCCCTTCATAACAAGCTGCAAACCTTAGTTGATGTCGGTCTTTCATATGTTAAACTTGGACAGTCAGCAACCACGCTTTCTGGCGGAGAGGCTCAAAGGATAAAGCTCTCTGCAGAATTGAGCAAACGATCCACAGGCAAAACCCTGTACTTGCTGGATGAGCCAACCACTGGTCTTCATTTTGCGGATATTCATTTGCTCCTGAGTGTCCTCTTAAGGCTCAGGGATGCAGGCAATACGGTGATTATTATTGAACATAATCTGGATGTGATTAAAACCGCTGATTATATTATTGACCTTGGTCCAGAGGGTGGGGACGAGGGTGGACAGGTGGTGGCTGTTGGTACGCCTGAAGAGGTGGCAAGGAATGAGGATTCATATACCGGGCAGTTTTTGCGTGGTTGTGGGGTTTAATTTTAACCACAAATTGCCTTTGTTTTTGGGGACGCAGGTGAACGCAGATTATCAGGATTTTAAATAAAAGAAATTAAAAGATGAAGTGTAGCAAAGAGAAAATGGAAAAAGAAAAAATAGACGCTTTCCACTTTCCCCCTTACTTACACAGATGATAATTTGATAATATCAGGAAAGGGATAATACATAAATGAAGATAGATATTAAAAATCATCCTGCAAATCTGCGATAATCTGCGTCCTATTATCTTTTTACAATTAAGGATGTACAACATGAAGATACTTCATCGATACTTGTTAAGGGAGATTATTCCACCGTTTTTGTTCGGGGTAGGGATATTTACCTTTATCTTTTTTTTTGCAAAAGCTCTTTGACTTGAGTGAGCTTGTTATTACCAAGCATGTGGAAATGTTGCCGGCTATACAGATATTTCTCCTTTGTCTACCGTCAACCCTGCCCATGACCCTGCCCATGGCTACATTTACAGGGGTATTGATTGGGCTTACAAGGCTTAAGGGTGACCATGAGTTTACAGCTATTTTTGCCAGTGGTATAAGATTTACATCATTTTTCTGGTTATTAATTGGAGTAGGGTTGCTGATGAGTTTGTTGACCATAGGAATCAATGAATCTCTTATCCCATGGGCAAACCAGAGATTCTGGCAAGTATACTCTGATGTTCTTAAGACATCGACAACTGTTCCGATTAAGTCAGGTAATTTTATTAAAGCAAAGGATATGGATCTTTATATATGCAAAATACAAGGAAAGAAGATGGAAGGGATATACCTTTATCAAAAAGAACAGGCTGTCTTTGCCCGCAAAGGGGAAATGATAAAAAAGCCATCAAGAATAATCTTTAACTTGAAGGATGGGACGATTCATCAGGTGGATAAAAAGGATGCTTCAAGGTATCATCTATTACGGTTTGATACCCATACCATTATTGTTAATTTTGGGGAAAACAATACCATGAAGATAAAAAAGCGTATACAGGATATGACCACCTTGGATTTAAGGCAGGAGATATTGAAATACAAGCAATCAAGCATGGATACTCTTCCCTTGCTCATTGAATTGCATAAAAAGCTCGCCCTGCCCTTTGCCTGTATTTCCCTTGTTTTGGTTGGAATCCCCTTGGGAATGTCTTTAAGGCAAAAGGGTAAGTCTATGGCATTAGGTATGAGCATTATCTTTGTGTTTGCTTATTATTTGCTCCTGATGTTAGCCCAGATCATTTGCGAGAAAAGGGTGTTCTATCCAGGGATCGGGATGTGGCTGCCAAATATAATTATTGCTGGGACAGGGGTATGCTTGTATGTTCGGAGAAGATTGTAGGTTCTGATACAAGTAAGATACAATTTTAGTACGCAGATTTTATGGATAACGCAGATTTTTTCTCTGATATTATCCTGATAATCAGCGATAATCTGCGTCCTATTAATCGAATTGCGTACAAAACAGAGGGATAAATAATGAAAATACTTGGACGATATATTATAAACATATTCTTGCGATTTTTCTTCTCTGGCTTGATATTTTTCACAGGGATAATCATGATTACCGATATGTTTGATATCATTCCTCTGATTAGTGAGAAAAAAATACCCATACTCACGACAATAGCATACTTTGGGTATAAGATTCCCTTTGTTGCCTTTCTTATTACTCCGGTAGCTGTTTTGTTGGCTACCATTTCCTGTTTCAGCCTTCTCTTGAAAAATAGTGAAATAACTGCTATGAAGGCATCAGGGGTGAGTCTATACAAGATTATCTTACCTGTGTTGACAACAGCTTTTTTTATCAGCATTCTTGCTATGGGGGTGAATGAATTTTTAATTCCTTTGGCTAACACTAAGGCTGAATATATCAAAAGCATAAAGATTGAGGGAAAGCAAGAGGATAGAAATAGTTATAATGCCTCCTTTCGGACAACAGGAAATAGATTTCTTAATATTGGCATGATTAATGATGATAGTACGATGATGAAAACCGTGGAAATTAAGGATTATCAGGCTGATAATTCTATCTCCCTGCGGATTGATGCCCAAACAGCCAGATGGATGGATAATCAATGGTGGCTGTTTGATGGAATAGAGAGAAGGTTTTCGTCCCCTTTATCCGAGGGTCGAGTAATCTCTGAGCAGAGATTTAATAAAAAAAGGCTGGATATTTTGGAAACACCTGATGAAATACAAGACATTATTGCTGCTGATAAGGTAAGGGCAGAAAAGATGAGCATGGTTGATTTGTGGCGAAATATCACGCTTCTTAAGAGAAGCGGCAATGGGGTTGAGGATAAATTGGTAGACTTTTATCTAAAGACATCCTTTCCCTTTGCCAGCCTTATCATTGCCCTGCTTGGTACAAGCATTGCCCTTCAAAGTACAAGGGGAGCAATAGCTGCAGGCTTTGGGCTCAGTATTATAGTCAGCTTTTTATACTGGGAATCCATTGGTATCGGAAGATCCATGGGACATGAAGGCGTACTTCCGGCAATACTTGCAGCATGGTTGGCTAATATCATCTTTGGTGTGGTAGGAGTGTTTCTTCTTTTTCGAGCTAAGGGGTAGGCAGTAGGGGCGAGATCTCTCCCTTTGGTCGAGATGACAGGATGAGGTGACGAACGAGATGATAGGGGGAATAGACTTGTTGCCAAATAAGTTACATTTCCCACAGGTGTATGGATGAACCGGAGCCGGGACAGGCACAGGAGCCGGAGCAGGCACATTTCCCACAGGTGTATGGATGAACCTGTCATCTCGACCGCAGGGAGAGATCTCATGCAGACAGGCACAGAGGGGCAGCCATAGGTACAGAACAACCACAGATACAAGAGAACAACCACAGACACAGAGGGCAACCACAGGGGGTTTGCCCCTACATACGATACAAAGATTACGAAACCCCGAAGGGGTGGCATTATTATAGGATATCAAAAGGAGAGCAGAATGCAATTTTCAAGATCAAGTGGAATTTTATTACACCCTACATCCCTTCCGAGCAGGTTTGGGATTGGGGATATGGGGGAGGGAGCCTATCAATTTATTGATTTTCTGGCAGGAAGCGGGCAGAGATTATGGCAGGTACTTCCTTTGGGTCCAACGGGTTATGGAAACTCACCCTACAACTCTTTTTCAGCCTTTGCCGGCAATCCTTTACTTATCGACTTTAAGAAATTGGTCAGGGATGGATTGCTCTTGCAAGCGGATATAGCAACCGCACCTGTGTTCCCTGAAGATTATGTAGACTATTCCATAGTTATAGGGTACAAGATGGACATGCTCCATCGCTCGTTTGAACGGTTTAAGAGTCATTCATCCCCTGACTTTGAAGGATTCTGTCTGGAAAACCAAGCATGGCTGGACGATTACAGCCTGTTTATGGCACTAAAGGATTCTTATGGGGGATCATCATGGAACAAGTGGGACAAGGGTGTGTCTCGACGGGAAACAAAGGCAATCAGTGAGGTATCTCACAGATTATCCGACTCGGTCATGTTTCATAAGTATTTGCAATATATATTCTTTCAGCAATGGTCAAGATTAAAACAATACGCTCATGACAGGCAGATAAAGATAATTGGAGATATTCCTATCTTTGTTGCCCATAACAGTGTTGATGTCTGGTCACATCCAGAGTTGTTTCAGCTTGATGATACTGGCAAACCAATTGTGGTTGCTGGTGTGCCGCCTGATTACTTTAGCAGGACAGGACAGCTGTGGGGAAATCCCCTTTATCGTTGGGATGTTATGGCACAAAGGGGTTATGACTGGTGGATTAAACGGTTTCAAATAGCATTGAGGCTGGTTGATATTGTTCGGCTGGATCATTTTCGTGGCTTTGAGGCTTACTGGGAGGTATCCTCTAAAGAAAAGACAGCCATAAATGGTAGATGGGTTAAGGGACCGGGTGAGGATCTGTTTAATGTCCTTGAAGGGTCTCTTGGCAAGCTGCCGCTTATTGCTGAGGATTTGGGGGTAATTACACCAGAGGTAGAGGCATTGAGGGATCAATTTGCATTTCCCGGCATGAAGATACTGCATTTTGCCTTTGGCTCAGGGGCAGACAACCCCTACCTACCGCATAATTACCATAAAAACTGTGTGGTATATACAGGAACACATGATAATGATACCACCATTGGCTGGCTTACTAAAACAAGTACAAAGGCAGAACGCGAACATATCCTGAAGTATCTTGGAAAAACAAAAATGAATGAAAAACATTGGGAGATTATTTGTCTGGCTTTGAGTTCTACGGCAGATACAGCCATTATTCCCCTTCAGGATGTGCTTGGGCTTGATGGTAAGGCAAGGATGAATATTCCGGGAAAGGTACTTTTTAGAAATTGGGCATGGCGGTATACACAAGGCATGTTGAATGATGAATGTCAGGAAAGGCTGCGAGGATTGACAGAGGTGTATGGACGGATGTCCCTTAATAGAACAGTGAAGCAGTCAGTTAAGTAATCTGCTGCCATGAATTACTGTGATGATTTCCAAATATCCTTCTTTAATCTGGTATATAATTCTGTAACTTTTATAAAACAATTCTCTAACCGTAGAGTCATCGATTTCCGGAACATGTCTACCCATTTCTGGAAATAATTTCAGATGTTCAACCATTTCGAAAATTCTATCGTTTAGCAGATTTGCATAATACGGTGAGTCTATTGCTATGAAACGGCATATTTCTTTTAAGTCTTCCATCGAATCGTGAGACCATTTTATTTTAGCCATCGTTTCATAATTTCCTTTGCCTCTTCATGGGTATAGAACTGACCGCTTTCTAACTGTCCCTGTCCTTTTAATATTTTTTGCTTTACATAAAGAGATTCCATTATGTCTTCTAAGATTGAATTTTCAGGCATTTCTTTTAACAGAGACATTACGGATTCTTTGATTGTCGGCATAAAACCACTCCCTGTTCTCTATATTTCCTTTACCTTCTTTAACTTTTCCATAAAACTGTCCTTCTTAAACTTAGATCTCCATTCACGCATAATCAACCAGCCACCGAAACGAATGCCACTGTTACGCCACTGTCGATGCCATTCTTCCCAGCTTTTTTTAATATCATGTAAACAAAATATCAAGCGAGGAAAGGATAAAACAGTTATCCCAATCATAAATAGATTTCTGAACCGATAGAACTTACCCATAATCTTGCCCGCAGCCAGTTGCATATCTTCTGGTGTTAAAGGTTCGTCGGGCTTAAACAAGGGAAAGTTTCCATCATAGTATTCCCAGCCAATCTCTTCCAAGGGATAAACCCTTCCTTGATCCACAAGTCTTTTTCTTAATTCTGTTCCGGGCAATGGACCGGTCAGGAGGACTTGAATTGTATCTATCCTTGTCTTATTTATAAAACTCTTAAATTGTTTTATTCTCTCCTTTGCAGACATCCTGAAATCAATACCTTCTTTCATCGGGTATCCAAATATGAACATCCCATGAATCAGAAAGCCAAACTTATGAAATACCCGGGTCATTTCTACCATATCTTCTGGTTTAATGTGCTTATTCATGGCTTTTAGCTCTTCCTTAATAGGGGATTCAAACCCAATTGCCACAGTCTTAATCATGGCTTCTCGCATAGCATAAAGAAGTTCAGGGTCTTTGGCTCGATCCAGCCGTATTTGAACGGTTAGATTTATTCTTTTCCGTATCTTTTTTAGATAATCCCTTAGCATATTGCAGCACCTGATGGTTTCAACCCTATCCTGACCAAAAAGGTCATCTACTACAAAGAATTCCCGTGCATTTTTGGTTTCCATGAGAAGGCTTATCTGCTCTAATAGCCGTTCTGCGGGAGCATACCGAGGCTTGCCCTTAACCATACAAAACTCACAATTCGATCCACAACCCCGAATCCTGCTTACTGGATAAACATTAATCATGGCATACCTTACCAAAGAAAAATCAGGAATTGGAAGTTTATCAAAATCTGTGATTGGCTCTCTGGAAGGGGTACAGATAACCTTATTATCCTTGAGATAGGCAATTCCCTTAATTATGGATAAATCGGTTCGTTCTTTCAGGCAGGTCAACACCTCTTTCATGCTCTCTTCGCCCTCACCAATAATCACATAATCTATTGCCTTATTTAATCCATCAACTATATTCTCGTCTACAGAAAAATGGTATCCTCCGACAATTGTAGGTATACCCCAACCCTTATAAAGCTCAGCCAATTCATAAAGCCTAGGTACAGTACTTGTAAGCCCACCATAAAACCCAACAACATCTGCTGGTCTTAATTGTTGAAGGTATTCATGATCAGGCATCCCAAGGCTATTTTTAGGACCGTATCTACGGTAATTATTCTCATCAATAATCTCTACATCCCATCCTTCCATCTCGTTAACACTGGTAGCTACACATACCGGACCAAGTGCCGTAGTATTTTTTGCTACATGGGAATAGATGTTAAAGGCTGGGTATGCAGGGATTATCATCCTTAGTCTGCATCTTTTTCTGGAAAATACTGTCATATGTTACCCTCACATTACCAAAATATTAAAAAGATATATATATTATACCCTATTCAATGTATTCAAGTCAAGGAAAATCTTTCAAGTTCAGTAATTCTCGGTGAGTGAGCGTTGCATCTGACATTCCGCACCCTAATAAATGCTAAAAATGGTATTTTTCTGTTAACAAAAAACATTAGTAACTATTCAGGGCGCACATGCCAGTAGCAAGTGCAACATTATTTACAGAAGAAGAACCACAAAGGGTGTAAATCCATTAATACAATCCTTGTCAGATTCTCATTTGCAATCA
>JBDRAP010000093.1:0-7353 GCA_043823615.1 bacterium | reverse complement strand
AGCAAAATACCCATACTTACAAAGGATGAATACCTTAAGATAGATGCAGGATCAAGCATCTTGAATATCTTCATAGAGGCTATACCAATAACAGAGGCTATCAGTCCAACCATGGAAACAAGGATTGGCACAGCCATAAGCTGAAGCTGTGTACCCTGCAGGCGGGATAACATTTCTTGTCCTGCTATACCAGACAGGGTTGCTGCAATAATAATAGTCGCAACCATAGCACCCACATAAGATTCAAACAAGTCAGCACCCATACCAGCCACATCACCAACATTATCCCCTACATTATCTGCAATCACACCGGGATTTCTTGGGTCATCCTCAGGGATACCTGCCTCAATCTTACCCACCAGATCCGCTCCAACATCAGCTGACTTGGTATATATCCCACCGCCAACCCTGGCAAATAAGGCAATCGAACTGGCACCCATGGCAAAGCCATTAATGATAGCCGCTGTCTCAGGCTTACCAAACAGGATAAAAAAGACACCAATTCCCAAAAGCCCAATACTTGCCACAGTTAATCCCATCACTGAACCACCTGAAAAGGCAACCTGAAGTGCAGAAGACTGTCCCTTTGTAGCTGCTGCCTGAGTTGTTCTTACATTAGCCATCGTAGCTGCATTCATACCAAAAAAGCCTGCTATCATGGAGCAACATCCACCACTAATAAAGGCAATGCCCGTATTAAGGTTGATAAAACGAGCCAATAACACAAAAACAACTGCCATAAAAACAGCAATCACCAAGTACTCTGTCCTCAAGAAAACCATTGCCCCAAGATGAATCGGATGGGCAATCTCCTTCATTCGATCATTTCCGGCATCAAGCCTCTTGATCCCCAAAAAAATAGCAAGAGCAATCAACAATCCACCTGCACCAAAAACCCATGCATACCTCACCAAACTTTCTAAACCTTCCACTTACTACCTCCTGATTTAAAATATAAGCAATGTCCTACGCTATCTGTCAGACTTGCCCTGTTCTTTTACGCAATCTCCTTATGCAGCATCATAGTAGGTTTTACCTTACCAAGAACAACCTCTTTGGTAATGACAACCTCCTTTATATTGGTTCTGGAAGGAATCTCATACATAATATCAAGCATCGCATCTTCAATCACAGACCGCAATCCCCTGGCTCCTGTCTCTCGTTTAATGGCTATCTCTGCAATTGTCTCAATCGCGTCATCAGTAAATCTTAATCTTACACCATCCATCTCAAAAAATCTCTGGTACTGTTTTACCAGAGCATTCCTCGGCTCAATCAATATGCGTATGAGATCATCCTTTCTCAAGGCATCAAGGGCTGATGTAACCGGGAGTCGTCCAATAAACTCTGGGATCAAGCCATATTTCAATAGATCGTCAGGAATAACCTGAGATACAATCTCTCCACTATTTCTTTCCTGTTTTGTTTTAATCATTCCTCCAAACCCAAGGGTTTTTTTGCCAATCCGCTGCTCGATAACATCCTCCAGCCCAACAAAGGCACCACCACATATAAAAAGGATATTTGAGGTATCTAACTGAATATACTCCTGCTGTGGATGTTTTCTTCCACCCTGTGGCGGAACATTAGCCACAGTTCCTTCTAATATCCTTAACAATGCCTGTTGCACCCCTTCACCAGAAACATCCCTAGTAATAGAGGCACTATCCCCTTTTCTGGAAACCTTATCTATCTCGTCAATAAATATAATCCCCATCTCTGCTCGTTTCACATCAAAATCAGCCACCTGAATAAGCCGAAGCAGGATATTTTCCACATCCTCGCCAACATACCCTGCCTCAGTTAAGGCAGTAGCATCTACTATTGCTAAAGGCACATCCAATATCTTAGCCATGGTTTGAGCCAGTAAGGTTTTTCCTGAACCAGTTGGTCCTATCAAAAGAATATTACTTTTTTCTAATTCAATATCGTTTCTGCGAGTGGCAGAGTAATTTATTCGTTTATAGTGATTGTATACTGCTACGGAAAGAACCTTTTTTGATGTGTCCTGACCAATAATATACTCATCCAAAGCAGTCTTTATCTCTTTAGGACTTGGCAGATAGCCCGGATTAAATTTCCTTACAGATGTCCATTCATCTCCGATTATTTCATTGCATAATCCAACACATTCATCACAAATAAAAACACCCGGACCAGAAACTAACTTTCTCACATCCGCCTGATTCTTACCGCAAAAAGAACATACCACCCTTTCACTCTTGTCCCCAAAACGGAGCATAAAACCTTCCTCCTTTTTTCATACTACTCTGACAATTCATGTTTTATGTCATTTGTAAGATTCCTCGTCGCTGCGATTCTCGGAATGACAATGTGTCAGAGTAATATTTATACACGCGATTAATCGCATTTCTACGACTGAACACCTATCTTATTTCTTCTTTCCCTTTGGTTCAATTCTTGGTTCAATTCTTGGTTCAATCTTCTTTTGTTCAATACTTGGCTCACCTGCTGTCCGTGATTGAAGAACCTCATCTATTATCCCATAATTCTTAGCTTCCTCCGCAGACATATAATAATCCCTATCCGTACCTTTCTGAACATCATCTGTTGTCTGACCAGTATGTTTTGCTAAAATATGATTCAATAAATCCCTCATCCTCATAATTTCCTGTGCCTGAATATGAATATCCACAGCCTGCCCCTGAACACCACCAAGCGGTTGATGGATCATAATGCGGGCATGAGGCAGGGCAAATCTTTTACCCTTTGTACCTGCAGCAAGCAACAAGGCACCCATACTGGCTGCCTGACCAACGCAAATAGTAGCAATATCTGCCTTTACATATTGTATCGTATCATAGATAGCCAGTCCCGCAGTTACCACCCCACCAGGACTATTGATATAAAGATTGATATCCTTCTCGGGGTCATCAGCCTCTAAGAATAATATCTGAGCAATGATAACATTAGCTACATCATCATCGATCGGGGTACCAATAAATATGATCCTTTCCTTTAATAAACGAGAATAAATATCATACCCTCGCTCTCCTCTCGCACTCTGTTCAACAACCATAGGAATTAACGCCATTTTTTCCCTCCAATGTAATATATTCATAAGATAATCCACAGATTTATCCACAGATTACGCAGATTTCACAGATTAAGAACAAATCGCTTGCATTCCAAAGCTTTCTGCTCCAAAGTTTAGAAGAAGCCTTGTTTTTATCCTGTATCAGGATCTCTCTTATCCATCTTGTTTGATGCTCTCTAATCTGTGTAATCTGTGTAATCTGTGGATTATCTCTTATTTCTGATTTGCGTCTCTATTCCTCAACCAACTGACTTACCATCTCAATCTTTATATCGGCAACATCTAAGAGAAAATTTAATATTTTCTCTATCAACATCTCATGCATTTTCATATCCATTTTTTCTTCATCAGACAAATATTCCCTTATTTTTTCCGCATCTCCCCTGAAATCAGTAAAGATCCAATTTTTATACTCCTCTTTACTAACAGTAATATTTTCTTTTAAGGCAATATGTTCCAGAATTAACAATGATTTAAGCTTTTTCTCAGCCCTTGGTTGAAACTTTTGAGATAATGACTCTTTTGCCATCACATTTTCTGGTGGCTGGATCCCTTGTCCCTGAAGATAAAGGAGAAATTCTTCAACAAGAATCTCTGTTTCCTTTTTGATCAATGTCTTTGGAAGAGAAAAATCACATCTTTCAAGCAGTTTTTCTATCATCTTACCCTTTAACACATTTTGAGCAGTTGCCTCATTCATGGCCACAAGTTCATTCCTTATTGCCGCCTTTACATCATCAATGGTTTCATACTCACCCATATCCTTAGCAAACTCATCATCAATTGCAGGAAAATGTTTTTGTTTCAGTTCATTCATCTTAACCTTAAAGGTTGCATCTTTTCCTGCTATGTCAGGATTAATAAAATTCTCAGGTATAGTAAGTGTGAATGTAGCACCCTCACCAACCCGAAGCCCAGCTAATCTTTCCTCAAACTCAGGCAAGGCAGTATCTTTGCCTATTTCTATCAAGGAATTTTCCTTGTTTTGCGTAACACCATTCACGGTATATTCAAAATCTACAATAGCAACATCACCATACATTGCCGGCCTATTATCATCTACATCTACCAGAGTAGCATATTCATTCTGCAGATGTTGAAGCTGTGATTCAATATCCTCATCCTTAACCTCTGCTATCTTTTTAATTAAGGATATATTGCGATAATCTTCAAACTCTATCCTTGGTTTTACCTCTATCAGGGCAGTAAAAGAAAGTTCTTCCCTCTCTTTATATCGTATATTATCAATAATAGGAAGGGCTACCGGCTGAAGATCATGCTGTCTCATCCCTTCTGTACATGCCTCACTAATAAGTTTCTGAACAGTTTCTTTCTCTATCTTATGACTAAACCTGGATGCAACCATATTTTTGGGAGCCTTGCCTGTTCTGAATCCAGGCAACTCTACCCTTGCAAGAACAGCATTCAACTCCTTTTCATAACTCGTTACTAACTTCTCCTTAGGAATAACCACCTTAAACTCAACCTGACAATCATCCTTGTGTTCACATTCTAACTGCACATCTTCCTCCTTATAGCATATTCAACCATTTCATTAGATTAAACATCATTCTATCATATATTTTGAGATTTGTCAATAAGCTGACTTGAGAATTTGTCAAAAAAAATGCAACTATTCAGATGTAAGACATGATTAAGACATGGACAAGAAGGTAGCACCTTTGGCAGGTGCTCTTCTCTTGTAGTCGCTGTCTCCATTCTGACTCCTGAATTCTGACTTCTGGATATTTATCTACATCACCTTTTCCGAAGTCATCTCTATGGTTCGTTTTATCTCATACTTCAGGTGTTCAGGCAGTCCTGGTATTTCAGGGTCAAGGAATCCGCGGACAATCAATGCTGTTGCCTCATCCTCATTCAAGCCACGACTCATCAGGTAGCACAATTGTGCCTGCTGTATCCTTCCTACCGCAGCCTCATGCGAGAGATCGCACCCCTCTGCCTTGCCCTCAATCTCTGGTATGGCATGAATACTTGCCTTATTACTCAAGAGCAATCCGCGGCATTCAAGATGCCCCTTGGTTTCAGACACCTCACCAATCAAGTGTCCGCGGCTGATCATTCTGGATGAATCAGCGGCAATAATTCTGGCTGTCATCTCTGCCCGGCTGCCTTCAGCCTGAAGAAATACCCTTGCACCAGTATCTATTAAGGAATTCTTTGAGCCATAGATCAGGGAATGAAACCTTACCCTTGCATCCTTGCCAACACAAGTTGCGGTTGGATACATCTGAATACTTCGGACAGGCTTGAAGCAGATGTAATTACTAATAAATGTTCCGCCCTCTTCAATAATTGCCCCTGTTCTTGGTCTTACATCCACATCCTCTGCCCAGCCATGGATCATGGTAAAGGTAACGGTTGCCCCTTTCTTTACATAAAACTCTGAAACCCCAATATGCATACCAGAAGAGACATTTGGATGGGTAGTGCATCCGGCAATAACATGAAGCTCAGATCCCTCTTCTGCAATAATAATATTATGAACAGATTGAACCAACCCTTGAGTACCGATAAACAGACAGGCTTGAATGGGCATGGTAAGTCGCGCCCCTGCTTTGGCACGGATAAAATAGCCGGCATTTTGGTGAAGTTCTGCCATGGATGTATATTTATCTGCATCTACAGCCGCAGCCTTCCAGTAATAATCTTTTAGCCAATCATACTGGTTAATTGCCTGTGTAGTGCTTAATACCTCCACACCCTCCATCTCTTTCTTCTGGCAGGCTAAGACAACCGAGTGATCAAGTTGAAAAAATGTACCGGAACGATTATCCTCATCAGGATTTATCCCCACACTTTTAGCATTTTCAGTAATATCATCCGGAAGTTGAGCTATGGAGGCTACTTGCTGCACGACTGATGCCTCTTCCCTAAATCGTGAAATGTCTATATCTTCACCAAATTTAGCTGGTTTATTTTGAGCGTCTGTTGCTTTTTTTGTTAATTCTTCCTTCCAGCTCATATGTTCATCCCCCTTTCTATCTCATCCTTTATCCCTGGCGGACACAACCCAAGATATTCGCAATATCCCTTTTCCTCAATTCTGGTAAATATCTCAAATGGATTTCCACTTTTCATAATCTTTCCACCACACATAACATGGGCAATATCAGGCTTAAGGTATGGTAAAATATGTCGATAATGGGTAATGATCAAGCAGGCACAGCCATGCTCCTTGATATATTCACCAAGATCAATGGCAATAGTTTTCAGTGAATCAATGTCAACCCCTGAATCAGGCTCATCCAATATCATCAGCCTTGGCATGGCAGCAAAAACCTGAGCAATCTCTGCCCGTTTTCGTTCCCCGCCGGAAAACCCTACACCAATGTCTCTGTCTCTGAACTGTTCCGGGTTTAGCCCTACCTTTTTTAATAATGGTGTTGCGATATTCTCCTCTGGTTCATCTTGTGGATTCCAGAGCGGCTTGCTTGCGGCAATACGAATAATATCCCTAAGTTTTACCCCCCGTATCTCTGGCGGTGTTTGATAGGCAATGGAGATGCCAAGTCGTGCCCTTTCATAAATAGGCATAGTGTTCAATTCTGTTTCTGAAAAGGTTATTGTTCCAGCAGTAATCTCATAGCCCGGATACCCAAGGATGGTCATGGTCAATGTGCTTTTACCTGAACCGTTTGGACCCATAATCACATGAACCTCACCCTTTCCTATCGTAAGGTTAAGCCCATTCAGCACCTTTTTCCCTTTGCCAGAGGTGCTACCTCCGCCAGAGATGCTATCTCCAATTTCAACATGCAAATCTTTTATCTCTAACAAACTCATGCTCGCGAATCCTCCTTTTCCCATTTTCCCTTCCTACCGATGAAGTGAATCAATAGCTTTTTGCAAATCAGCCTTTATATGTTCACTAATTGGTGCTCCAATCCTTTTTTCCAATTTATTCCTCAATTCTTCAGGGGTTGTAGATTTTAGATCCTCTGGCTTTCGAATGCCGATCAGATAAAGTTTACTCACCATGGTTTCTCCAATACCAGGCAGCTTTTTAAGGCTGGCCATGGATATTAATTGGCTTGCCCTTTCTATGGTGATATTGTTATTTGTAGAAAATGCTATCTGGGATGGGGTCAGGATACCAAGCTCAACCTCTGAGATATTATGTTTTCTTAATATTCTTTCCTCTTCAGAGGTTATGTATACAACCATGTGATGGATATTTTCCACAGGCATCTGCTGACTTATTTGAGGCTTTTGAATATTTTCTCCTGCCACCTTTTCTGGAATAGGCTTATATTTTAATATTTCTGCTACCT